>CAJXIQ010000006.1 GCA_913054375.1 uncultured Bacteroidota bacterium | reverse complement strand
GCCAAAGATCTAAAGGTGGGCAACCCGTTATCTAAAACTATTTCTGGTGGACAGAGAAAAAGACTAAACATTGCTTTAGAACTAATAAGAGAACCGTCCATTCTATTTGTAGACGAACCTACTTCAGGATTGTCCTCAAATGATTCAGAAATTATTATGGATTTATTAAAAATATTAGCTCTAAAAGGGAAACTAATATTTGTAGTTATTCACCAACCATCTTCTGAAATTTATAAAATGTTCGACCAGCTTATTATTTTAGACGTTGGTGGTTATCCTATATACAAAGGAGATCCTGTAGATGCTGTAGTTTATTTTAAAAAATTAATCCATCATGCAAATGCCGAAGAAAGTGAATGTGAAACCTGCGGAAATGTAAATCCAGAACAGATTTTCAACATCATTGACATGAAAGTGGTAGATGAATATGGAGAACTTACTGGTGACAGAAAAATTTCACCTGAAGAATGGAACACACATTACCATGAGATCATCAACCCTCAAAACAATGAAAATCCAAAGCAGAAAATTCCTGACAGTATTTTTAAAATACCTAATTTAATAAGTCAGTTAGGAGTCTTCTTCATCAGAGATGTTAAGTCCAAGCTTACCAATACGCAGTATATGATAATCACCTTATTTGAGGCTCCTATATTAGCTGGTATTTTAGCATTTTTCATGAAATATTTAGAAATTAATTATTTAAAGCATGAATTTGAATATGCTTTTTACAATAGTGACAATCTCCCTCAATATCTATTTATTTCTGTCATAGTGGCTCTTTTTATAGGGTTAACAACCAGTTCGGAAGAAATAATAGGTAATCTAAAAATTCTTCAAAGAGAGAAGTTTTTAAACCTTAGTAAAGGAAGTTACTTGTTTTCGAAAATTAGTATCATGTTTTTAATATCAGCCATTCAAACACTTTTCTATGTTTTAATTGGGAATTTTATACTTGAAATAGAAGGAATGTTTTTTGCACATTGGATGATATTATTTTCTACTTCATGTTTTGCAAATCTTCTTGGACTAAACATTTCATCTAGTTTCAATTCAGTAAAAGTAATTTACATTCTTATTCCTATATGTATTATTCCACAGCTGTTGTTTAGTGGTATTATTGTTCCTTTTGACAAACTTCACCCTTATTTTTCATCTAAATCTGAAGTTCCTATGATTGGAAATGTTATGGCCTCTAGATGGGCATATGAGGCATTAACAGTTACGCAATTTAAAGACAATAAATACGAAAAAAAGTTTTTTAAATACGACAAAAAAATGTCATTTGCCAACTGGAAAAAAGATCAGTGGGAAAGTAATTTAGATACTAAGCTTACCAATTTCTATAGGGTCTCTAAGAAAGATAACCCTCTTGAAATGGAAAAAAGAAAAACAAAGCGAGATGGTGAAATTATAGTGAATGAAGTAAGAAAAGAATTAAAAAACTTTAATTCCTCTGTTGTTTACAGCAATGAAAAAATGGGAGAACTCCTATATACCATAGAAAACAATACCATGGAAAAGAAAGATTACATGCAACTCCATAATTATTTTACTAGTACAAGAGACTATTATAAAGCGATGTATAATAAGGCTGACTTGTCTAAAGACAGTTTACTTAGATCTTATATAAAACCTGGGAAAGATTTAGTAAATAAAATTAAAGCTCTAAAAGACAGCAAAACCATTACGTCTAAAGAATATAGGTCTTACAAAAAATTAATTTCTTACTTAAAAAACTATGATTTTCAGGAGTTTAAAAACAAATACAACAATCATAGTTTAGAAGATTTTGTCACCAATTCTAATTCCCTAAGCTTTATTGATGAAAGCGAAACTGGTCTTATTCAAAAGTCTGATCCTATTTATTTAGATCCTGTAGGAAACAAATATTTAGGAGCGCAATTTTATGCACCATCTAAATACTTTATGGGTAAAAAAATTGATACATTAACTGCTAACCTAATAGTAATATGGTTAATGACCATTCTACTTACTATTACACTTTATTTTGATGTGTTAAGGAAAATATTAGAAAATTCAGGATTGTTTTTTAAGATTTTTAAATTTAAATTTTTCAGCATCAGTTTTTACTACAATTACAGGAATTGTTGAAGTTCGTACAACTTTTTCTGTATTAGAGCCTATAATCATTTCTTCAAAATCAGAAACTCCTTTAGATCCCATAACAATTAAATCTGCATTAATTTTTTTTACATAGTCTCTAATTCCTTCATAAGGATGTTGAAATTTAATGGAATATTTAACAATCTGATCATCAGTGAAAAAAGCAGTTTTTAAGGCAAGAATTTTTTCCTTGACTTTTCTTAAGTACATCATACTTTCCGGAATGCTAAAATTACTTCCAGCTCCCATATCTACTATTCCAGAAGGAAGTTCTACTAGGTGTAATAAATATATTTTAGCATCAATTTTTTTACCAATTTGAGCGGCTATTTTGACAGCGTATTTAGATTTCTCAGAAAAATCTACAGGAACTAAAATTTTATACATAGTAAAATTGTTTTATTAGTTTCTGGGGGAGCTTTGTTAGAATAACATCAGTCTTGTTAAATTTACGAAAAAAATTGAGAAAAAGCTATTTGGTTATTAAGTAACAAGTTAGTATATTTGCACCGAAAATAACCAAAAACGAAGAAGAAGGGGACGATAAGTCCCCTCTTTTTATATCTTGAGGTATGGATCAAAATTTAGTTAAAAAATTAGTAAACGAAGCAATATCAGATAATGAATCTTTGTTCCTAATTGAACTATCTTTTTTAGTAGGAAACAGAATTAAGGTTGTTGTTGATGGTGATCAAGGCATCTCTATTAAAGAATGCATGCGTATTAGCAGACATGTAGAACATAACTTAGATAGAGAAGAAGAAGATTTTGGACTAGAAGTAACATCGCCAGATATTTCTCATCCTTTAACAGTAAGAAGGCAATACCTTAAGAATATCAATAGGATATTAAAAGTAAAGACAGCCGAACAAGAATTAGAAGGAACCTTGATAAGTGCCAACGAAAAAGAAATTTCTTTGAGATGGAAAACAAGAGAGCCTAAACCAATAGGAAAAGGTAAAGTAACTGTAGAGAAAAATGCTTTAATAGCGTTTAACAGTATAAAAGAAGCAAAAGTGAAGATTACATTTTAAGAATAATATGCAATGGAAAATATAGCATTAATAGATTCGTTTTCAGAATTCAAAGACATGAAAAGCATAGACAGAGTTACGCTCATGTCTATTTTAGAAGAGGTTTTTAGAGCTGCGTTAAAGCGTAAGTTTGGTTCTGATGATAATTTTGATATCATTATCAACCCTGATAAAGGAGATTTAGAAATTTGGAGAAATAGAATTGTTGTAGCAGACGACGAAGTAGAAGATGATAACGAAGAAATTGAGCTATCAGCAGCAAGAAAAATCGAACCAGATTTTGAAATTGGTGAAGATGTTTCAGAAGAAGTAAAGTTATATGATTTAGGAAGAAGAGCTATTTTGGCCTTGCGTCAAAACTTAATTTCAAAAATTCAAGAACACGATAGTACTAATATTTTTAAGCACTTTAAGGATTTAGAAGGAGATATCTATAGTGCAGAGGTGCATCACATCCGTCATAACGCTATTATTTTATTAGACGATGATGGAAATGAAATTGTACTACCCAAAAGTGAACAAATAAGATCAGACTTTTTTAGAAAAGGAGATTCTGTAAGAGGTGTTATTAAAACAGTTGAATTGCGAGGTAACAAGCCTGCAATAATCTTATCTAGAACTTCACCAGATTTTCTAGTCAAACTATTTGAACAAGAAATTCCAGAAGTATTTGATGGGTTAATTACTGTTGAAAGAGTGGCTAGAATTCCAGGAGAAAAAGCAAAAGTAGCAGTAGATTCTTATGATGATAGAATTGATCCAGTTGGAGCATGTGTAGGAATGAAAGGTTCTAGAATTCACGGAATTGTTCGCGAGTTAGGAAATGAGAATATAGATGTCATCAATTATACAAAAAACGAACAACTATTTATTTCTAGAGCTTTAAGCCCTGCGAAAGTTGTTTCTATGGAAATTGAAGAATACGAAGAAGAAAAAAACGGAAAGAAAGGACGTGTAAACGTTTTCTTGAAACCAGAAGAAGTGTCAAAAGCAATTGGTAAAGGAGGCGTAAATATTCGTTTGGCAAGTGAATTGACAAAATATGACATAGACGTTCAAAGAGAAGGTTTAGAGGAAGAAGATGTTGAGTTGACAGAATTTAGAGATGAGATAGAACCTTGGGTAATTCAAGAATTTAAAAACATTGGTTTAGATACTGCAAAAAGTGTGTTAGATGCTTCTGTTGAAGAATTGTTAAAGAGAACAGATTTAGAAGAAGAAACAATATTAGACGTTCAAAGAATCCTAAAAGAAGAATTCGAAGAATAACTATCAATAAAAAATAATACTTTTACAAATAAAAGGTTAACAAGAGTATATGTCGGAAAGTAGAACAGTGAGACTAAATAAGGTGCTAAGAGAATTAAATATATCTCTTGATAGAGCTGTAGAGTTTCTTGCAAAAAACGGTCATCAGATCGATGCAAGACCAACTACAAAAATATCAAGTCAGATATATCAAGTACTGCAAGATGGTTTCGAAACAGATGCTAACAAAAAAGCTGCATCAAAAGAAGTAGGCGAAGAAAAGAGAAAAGAGAAAGAAGCAATTAGGCTTGAGCTTGAAGCAAAAATTGAAAGAAAGAGAATAGAGGACGAAAAGAAGGAAGAAGTTTTAAAAGCCAAAGCTGAAAAATTACAAATAAAAACGGTTGGTAAAATAGATATAGCACCTAAAAAAGCCGCAGTAAATCCAGTACCAGTATCTGCTGATGTCCCAAAGACTGAAGTGCAAGAAGAAAAGCCATCGACTAAAGTTGAAGAAGAAAAGCCAGAAGAAGCTCCAAAAGCAGAAAATACAGTAACTGAAGTTCCTTCTAAAAAAGTTGAGGAAGAAAAACCTAAAGTAGTACAAGAGCTAAAAGAAGCTCCTGTGAAAGTTGAGGAAGAAAAACCAGCGGTTAAGACCAATGAGGGAACTTCCACAGAAGCAACAGAAGCGTCAGAAACAACTGACACAACAGAAGTTTCAGAAACAATAAAAACACAATATAAAAAGTTAAACGGGCCAAAGTTAACAGGTAAAATAATTGATCTCAAGCAGTTTGAGAAAGTAAAGAAAAAACCTGAAGACAAGCCAAAAACACCCAATAAAAACGACGCTTCTAAGAGAAAAAGAAAAAGAATTAGCAAGCCAGGAGCGCCCGGGCAAGCCAATCAAAATAGAACTTCAGGAGTAGGAAGGCCAGGAGGAGTTGGAAGACCAGGAGGAGTTGGAAGACCAAGTCCAGGAAGAGGTGGTGCTGCTCAAAGAAGGCCTGTAGCTGTTAAAAGAGAGCTTACAGAAGCAGAAGTTCAAAAACAAGTTAGAGAAACACTAGAAAAACTCCAGGGAAAATCTTCTAAAGGAAAAGGAGCGAAATATAGAAGAAATAAAAGAGATGCACACAAAGAATTATCTGATGCAGAATCTGAAGCACAAGTTCTAGGGTCTAAAATTTTAAAGGTTACAGAATTTGTAACAGCAAGTGAGGTAGCTACCATGATGGAAGTGCCCGTAACTGAAATTATTTCAGCATGTATGATGTTAGGAATGATGGTAACAATGAATCAACGTTTAGATGCTGAAACATTAAAAATTGTAGCAGAAGAATTTGATCATACCGTAGAATTTGTTGGAGCAGAAGTAGAAGAATCTATAGAAGAAGTTGTAGATAAACCAGAAGACCTTGTAAACCGTGCGCCAATTATTACAGTGATGGGTCATGTAGATCATGGAAAAACGTCTTTATTAGATTATATTAGAAAAGCAAATGTAATTGATGGAGAGTCTGGAGGAATTACACAGCATATTGGAGCCTATTCAGTAAATGTAGGAGATCAAAAAATAGCATTTTTAGATACGCCAGGTCACGAAGCTTTTACAGCCATGCGTGCTCGTGGTGCCCAAGTAACCGATTTAGTAATTATTGTAGCAGCTGCAGATGATGATGTAATGCCTCAAACAAAAGAAGCAATATCACATGCGCAAGCAGCAGGAGTACCAATTATATTTGCAATTAATAAAATTGACAAGCCAAATGCCAACCCAGACAATGTAAAAACACAATTATCTTCAATGAATTTATTAATTGAAGAATGGGGAGGAAGTATACAATCTCAAGATATTTCTGCTAAAACAGGAGAAGGAATTCCAGAATTATTAGAAAAAGTATTGTTAGAAGCAGAAATTTTAGAATTAAAATCAAATCCAAATAAAAATGCCATTGGAGCAGTAGTTGAGGCACAATTAGATAAGGGAAGAGGTTATGTAACTACTATATTAGTTCAGGCTGGAACCTTAAAAATTGGAGACTACATATTAGCTGGTAAAAATAGTGGTAAGGTAAAAGCCATGTTTGATGACAAAGGAAATAATGTTGAGCAAGCTGGTCCTTCTACACCAATTTCTATTTTAGGATTAGATGGTGCTCCTCAAGCAGGAGATAAGTTCAATGTATTTGATGATGAAAGAGAAGCAAAGCAAATTGCATCAAAAAGATCACAATTACAAAGAGAACAATCTGTAAGAACACAGAAAACTTTAACACTAGCAGAAATAGGAAGACGAATTGCTTTAGGAGATTTCAAAGAATTAAATATTATCTTAAAAGGAGATGTAGATGGTTCTGTAGAAGCGCTTACAGATTCTTTCCAGAAACTATCAACTGAAGAAATACAAGTTAATATTTTACACAAAGGTGTGGGAGCAATTACAGAGTCAGATGTTCTATTAGCAACTGCTTCAGATGCTATTATTGTCGGATTTAATGTTCGTCCACAATCTAATGCAAGAATAATAGCAGATAGAGAAGAGGTAGATATTAGAACTTATTCTATTATTTATGACGCTATCAATGATCTTAAAGACGCTATGGAAGGAATGTTATCTCCTGAGCTTAAAGAAGAGATTACTGGTACTGCAGAGGTACGTGAGGTCTTCAAGATTACTAAAGTGGGTACAGTAGCGGGTTGTATGCAAACTGAAGGAAAAATGTTCCGCGACAATAAAGTGCGTATTATACGTGAAGGTGTTGTTGTATACACTGGTGAAATAGATACCCTCAAACGTTTCAAAGACGACGTGAAAGAAGTAGCTAAAGGTTACGAGTGTGGTATTCAGATTAAAAACTACAACGATTTACAAGAGCTTGACCTCATAGAAGGCTTCCGCGAAGTAGAAGTTGCACGAAAGTTGAAATAGTATTTTTCAAATCCAATAAAAAAGCCCAGTTACTTTGCAGTAACTGGGCTTTTTTATGAATCATATTTCCATTTTCTTCTTAAATTGCACCAATGAATAGCGCAATCATAACAGGCATGGGATACTACGTGCCAGATAATATAGTAACGAACGAGGATCTCTCTAAAATAATGGATACCAATAATGAGTGGATTATAGAGCGTACAGGTATAAAAGAAAGAAGATGGATAAACAATGATGAAAGCACCTCCTCTATGGCATTAGAAGCTTCTAAAAATGCTATTGCTGATGCTGGAATAGAGAAATCAGCTATCGATTTTATCATCTTTGCTACCCTTAGTCCAGATTATTACTTTCCTGGCCCAGGGGTTACACTACAAAAAGAACTTGGTCTAGATACCATCGGAGCTTTAGACGTGAGAAACCAATGCAGCGGTTTCGTATACGCCCTATCTATAGCAGACCAATACATTAAAACAGGGATGTATGAAAACATCCTTGTAGTAGGGTCAGAATACCACAGTGGTGGCCTAGATAAAACAACCAAAGGACGTGGTGTGTCCGTAATATTTGGTGATGGAGCTGGAGCAGCCATAGTGAGCAAAAGTCCAAGTGCCGAGAGAGGTATACTCTCTACCCATCTACATGCACAAGGCGAGCACGCAGAGGAACTTACCCTAATAGGGCCAAGTACTCGCAGATGGGTACCCGAAATAATTGATAATGATGGGAAGGATGACCAAGCCATCTATCCGTATATGAATGGTACATTCGTTTTCAAGCATGCCGTAACACGTTTTCCTCAAGTCATAGGAGAAGCACTAATCAAAAATAACTTACAATCTACAGATATAGACCTTCTAATACCGCACCAAGCAAATCTTCGTATCTCGCAATTTGTACAGAAGAAAATGGGCCTTTCCAACGATCAAGTTTTTAACAATATACAGAAGTACGGTAACACAACCGCAGCATCTATTCCTATCGCTTTAGCAGAGGCAAAACAAGCAGGAAAAGTGAAAGAGGGTGATCTTATATGCTTAGCTGCGTTTGGTAGTGGTTTTACATGGGCCAGCGCCCTAATTAGATGGTAGCATAGGCTACACATGTTTAGCATCCATTCTAGAGTAGTATCCAGCAGTACCGCCCAAAAAAAACCAGCACAGTAGTGCGCCTGTAGGTGCGCGCGCTGGAAATTATTTATCTTGAACTAGCTTTTTATTCTTTAGCGAATAAACGCTATCGCATAGCACTAGCTCACTTTCTTTGTGCGTAATAAACACAGCGGTCTTGCCTTCAGACTTCAATATTTTGATAGCCGCCAGTGTTTGTTCTTGACTAGTTGTATCCAGGTTATTAGTCACTTCATCAAATATGAACACTTCTGTGTTTTTGTACAATGCCCTTGCTATGGCTATTCGTTGGCGTTGGCCACCACTTACCTGTTTACCAACCTCTCCCACTGAGGTATCAACTCCATTTGGCAACGTTTTTACCCAGCCTGTTAGACTCACTTTTTCCAAACAACTCCATACCCGTTCTACATCTGGCTCATCATCCAAAAATGCCACATTGTGTAGTATACTAGTATTGAGCATGAACACATCTTGTTTCACATACGAAAACAAGTATTGATAGGCTGCTTTTTGCTCTCTAGACAACTCCTTCCTATCTAAAAGGACATTTCCGCCTTGCGGCTCCAATAGTGAACATAGGACGTTCATCAGCGTAGATTTACCCGCTCCACTATTTCCTACCAGACCAATAAACTCCCCCTTTTTAATATCCAAACTAAGGTTATCTAAGATTCGTTTATCGCTGCTGTATCCAAAACTTACATTGGACAGAGAGAGAGAATGTTCAAAAGAGAGTGTTCCCACCTTAGCATCCACTAAATCTGTGTCTACGTCTTTTATAAAATCTATGATGTAATTGTGAGTAGACAAGGAGTTGGAGGCACCTATCACCCTATTCATACTAGGCAATAGCCTGAACGATACTCCTGCATATATAGAAATAGAGGATATTATCGCACTTGTTCCAATCTCACCCAAAACACCATAGAGCACTACACACAATATTCCAGCGATAGCTACTACCTCATAGATGCGAGGTGGCACGTGGTGTGATTTGATGTAAACACTCTTATTCAGTTTATAGATCTCGTTTTTTATCTTTTCGTACTTCTTAAATGAATGGCTTGCGCTGTTCCAAAGTTTAACCTGTGCAATGCCAGCGGTGAGTTCCACAATATTCTCATATAAAAATGGGAAAGCTAAATGTAGTTTACTCCCCTGTTCGGCAAGTTTATTCCTATTGAGATATACCAAAAAGGCAGCTGCAGGGATAATGGAGACAAAGCTGAAAACAAAGAGAAATGGGTTGTACACTAAAATGGCAGTTAACATCATTATCACGATGCTAAGTTCCGATAGCAGCATCACACTTGAGAGTAATATAGTATCTGTAAAAGATACCGTAATAGATACAATTTCATTTACTATGTCTGCTGACTTGCGCTCATAAAAATAACGCAACTCCCTACTAGCTATGTGTTTGTAATGCTTGTTAGATACGATTGATGTGATCTCAAAAGCCCATTTTACTTGTACTTTATTAATCTGAACTAGGACGATATTTTTCACCAAGTACACAATAAACAGAATAACAGCCATCACCATAACAAATGTTTTCTCATTTGCAATACCAAGCTCATGGTATACAAACCGCGTAAGGATGTTGTGCAGTATAAATGTAGGTTTAAGGATAGACAGTATCGTGTGCAGTAAAACACCAATCCCACCAATTTCCATTATGGCGATTAGTATACTCAACCCAACCATTTTGGAATATTTTTTTTTGCATGAGTTGTCCAGTGCTGCCCAAAGCTGCATCCAAGAAGACGATATACCTTTAAGCTTACTCAAGTATCTCTATTATTTCTACCTCGAGCAGTATTGGCATATATCCGGGCACCCTAGTATTGCCGCTTGCACCGTATGCCATACCCGATGGAACTATAGCCCTTGCACTCTCCCCCAGTCCGAGTTTGCTTACCAAGAAGCGGATACCGCCCAAAACGCCTTTGTCACTTGCATCAAACATTAGCAGTCTGTCTCCTCGACTGCTTGCAATAAACTGTTCATTGAGTGATTTTATGATATACTTCACTTTGGCTTTCTTGATAGGTTGAGGACCACTGTTGCTTTTTAATTTTTCGTATACAATACCTGTTTCACTGTCACTTATACCCTTCCACCGCTGGTTATCTATATACCTTCGTATTGCATCCTTTTCATACACTTTTTTATACGATATGTGCTCTGCGTCGGTCAGTTTGTCCCGCATCCAAATATACACAGTAATCTGATCATCGCTTTTCAAATGTGCAGGGACTGAACCCTTCATAGACGTGTAAAACTCTTTGGCTGATACGTGTAGCTTCAAGCTATCACCTTTGCATGTTTGCACTAGCAGCGTATAGAGCGTAGAGCTACTGTCTAATTGCAACCTATGCACTTCTATTTTTCTACCTAGTTGAATCGTATTGAGGTATACAGAATCTAAAGCATCACGGGCCTCTATATCCATAAGCCAATGATTTCTTCTAGCAGTTTCGCACGGTTTTCCGCCTCTACTATACGTTACGTTTCCTAGTTTATCCATAGGCTTGTCGTTACAAGACCACAGTAGCACAATACCCACAAAAGCAAAAAATACCTTTCTCATTTAAAGTGATTGCGGTAAGTCTTTATTGATTCTTTAAACTTGGCCAAGGTGTTTTCTAGTGAATCTTTGCTTGCGCCACCGGCAGCATTCTTGTGACCACCTCCGTTGAAAAAGTCTGCACTAAACTCGTTGCACGGAAAATGTTCTGCACTCCGAAAACTCATTTTCACTAAGTAGTCTCTATCTATAATAAGGGCGCTCATCTGTACCCCTTTTATACCCAATCCGTAGTTCACAAAACCTTCAGTATCTCCAGTGATAACGTTGTATTTATTAAGCTCATCTACGGTCATATGAGCCAAGGCTACTTTGCCATCTTCAATGAGTTCAATTTTATTTGCCAGAAAATAACCCAGTAGTTGGAGTCTTTCCAGTCTATTCTGGTCAAATAATGAACGGTATATTCTATCTGGAACCACACCCAAGTCCATCAAATCTGCTGCAGTGCGTATGGTGGTACTTGTGGTGCTACCAAAACGGAAAGAGCCCGTGTCTGTTATCAAACCCGTATATATACACTCTCCCATTTCCTTGGTCATCAGGCTAGGGTCTAGGTGTGTCTGCACATACCTATATACCAATTCACATGCAGAACTAGCCCCTATTTCTATAAATCGCTCGTCATCAAAATCCTGTGGATCCTGGTGGTGATCTATCATAACAAGCTTAGCATCACAGTGCTTGATGTACTCACCCATATCATTGATACGGCCAAGTGCATTAAAATCCAAACAAAAGATATAAGCCGCATTGTCTATTAGTTCTTTGCAGCGGGTTGTCTCTTGCTCGTACACTACCACTGTATCGTTGCCCGGCAACCAGTGTAAAAACTCAGCGTAGTCTGTAGGTGTAACCACCTGACTATCAATCCCTGCATTTTTTAAGTAATGGTAAAGACCAAGACTGGATCCCATGGCATCACCATCGGGCTTGTAATGAGTCGTTATTATTATCTGTCCCGAGTGTTTACGTAGTTCTTCTAGATTATGTTTTATAGTATCTTGCACGCTCTATTTATTTGAGACAAAACTCGTAAAAAGAAAGAGATATATCTATTTTTGCGGCCATTTAACAAAAGAAAATAGTAATGTCAAACATCACATTCACAATGATAAAGCCAGATGCAGTAGCAAACGGCCACACAGGGAACGTAATCAATGATTTCATAGTAGGCGGTTTTAAGCTCAAAGCTATGAAGTATCTTCATCTCAGCAAAGAGCAAGCAGAAGCATTTTATGGCATCCATCGTGAACGTCCATTTTTCAATGATCTTGTAAGCTTTATGATCTCTGGACCAATAGTAGCCGCAGTATTAGAAAAAGAGAATGCGGTTGCCGATTTTAGAACCTTGATAGGTGCCACCAACCCTGCAGAAGCAGCAGAAGGAACCATACGTGCTAAGTATGCTAAATCTATAGACGCGAACGCTGTACACGGAAGCGATAGTGACGAAAATGCAGCTGGCGAAGCTTCATTCTTCTTTTCTAGCTTTGAGATGTACTAGCTAAGACAAGCAAAAACCTATAAACGAATAAACTACCGGTCAATTATTTGGTCGGTATTTTTTTGTTTTTAGCAGTGAAATGAAACACCGCATGGTTTATTTCGTTACCTTGGTATCCTCAAGCGTTTTATTGTCACTTTTCACTTCATATTGCTACGCTTGCACAGGACAAAATACATGAAATTAAAAAATACATTCTTCCTAATTACTCCCATACTGTTTGTCGTTTTTGGTTTTTATCTAAAAACAAGCGAATCAGGGGAGAACATACTGATGAGAGTTATTAATGCAAGTTTGCAAAGCGCTCATTACGATGCACCAGTTGTGGACGATGACTTTTCTCAAAAAGCATTCAATACTTACCTTGAAAATATTGATGCCAATAAGCGTCTTTTACTACAAAGTGATGTAGATGATCTAAAGGTATACGAAACCAAGATAGATGATGAAACTAAGAATGGAACCTACTCATTATTTGAAAAATCTCTGGACATATTAGATCGTCAAATGACAGAGACTGAAGGATATTTTGTAGAGATTCTCGCTCAACCGTTTGATTTTAATACCGATGAAGAAGTCACTTTTGGTGATGAAATAGATTACGTAAACACACCAGCCGAACTGAAAGACCGCTGGCGTAAGTACTTGAAATACAATGTTCTCACACGATTATATGCCGATAAAATAGCACAGGATAAGGTGCTAGAAACTTCTGATACTGTGGTTGTGCCAGTGTCGCTGGACTCTCTTGAAGCTAAAGCAAGAAAAGGTGTTTTAAAGACACACAAAGACTATTACAAACGGTTACAAAGACTAGACCGTAAGGAGCGTTTGTCCATGTATATCAATAGTATTACAAGCGTGTACGATCCGCATACCAACTATTTTCCACCTGCTCAAAAAGAAGATTTCGACATACAAATGAGTGGCAAGCTAGAAGGTATTGGCGCTCAACTACAAGAGAAAGACGGCTATATAAAAATAACCAATGTAATCCCCGGTGGACCATCATCGCTGCAGGGAGACTTGCAAGCCAATGACTTGATCTTAAAAGTAGCTCAAGAAGGCAAAGAACCCATAGATGTAGTGGATTGGAGGATAAGTGACGCCGTAAAAATTATACGCGGTAAAAAAGGAACGAAAGTAACCTTGACAGTGCGTAAACCAGACGGGTCCCAAAAAGATGTAACCATTACCCGAGATGTAGTCGTTCTTGAAGAAACCTACGCTAAGTCTCTACTAGTAAAAGACAATGACAACCTAACTGCAGGTTATATATATCTACCTAGCTTCTATGCTGATTTCAGAAATCCCCGGGGTAGGTTTAGCTGGAAAGATGTAAAAGCAGAAGTAGAGAAACTTAAAAATGCAGGTGTACAGGGAATCATATTGGACTTAAGAAATAATGGTGGTGGCTCACTGGATGACGTTGTAAAAATGGGAGGGCTTTTTATAGATCAAGGTCCTATTGTACAAGTAAAAGAAAAGGGCAGAACAGCTCAAGTACTCGAAGATAGATATGCCGGAGCAGAGTGGGATGGAGCATTGGTTATTATGGTGAACGAATTTAGTGCATCGGCATCTGAAATAATGGCCGCTGCCATGCAAGACTACAGTAGAGCCGTAATTGTAGGATCATCATCTACACATGGTAAAGGAACCGTCCAACGTTTCTTGGACCTTAACAGAGCTGTACGCAGCAAAGATGTGCCTGACCTCGGAAGCGTGAAACTTACCATTCAGAAATTTTATAGAATTAATGGTGACGCCACACAACTCAAAGGAGTAAGCTCCGACATACTGTTGCCCGACAACTATATGTACATCAAAACAGGAGAAAAAGAAAACGATTACCCTATGGCTTGGGACCAAATAGCAAGTTCTGATTATGACGCAAAACACTTTAGCATACCCGTTAAAGTCTATAAAAAGAGTCAAGCTCGCGTGAAAAAAAGCGAGACTTTTCAACTAATAGAGCAGAACGCTCGTCGCTGGGAAAGAGAACGTGCAGACAACACATACCCACTTAACTTAAGTGCATATGCAGTCCAAGAAGAAAAAGACAAAAAAGAAAGTGAAAAATTCGCTGTACTCAAAAAACGTGTCATAGATGGCTTTGAAGTAACAAATACGAGTGCTGATCTCACCATTATTAATACGGAGGAGTCTCGCCAAAAGCGCAACAACGATTGGATAAAAAGTATAAGCAAGGACCCATATGTATATGAAAGTCTTCAAATCATAGAAGACCTAAACTATAAATAGACTACCTCTATTTTGCTACGCATACTCCACTCTGTGTGCGCCTACACCAGAAAAGTCTCCGATGGAGACGTGTCACACGGGTAGTTATTGCTTTTTTCTTCCCTTTATGGTATGCTTATCGAGCACTTCCTTTCTTCCAGCTCGCACAGCAGTGGAGCGTTTGTTTCCCCAGAGCTCTTCTCTAGCTACTTTCAAGGCCGTAGTAATCTCAATCATGGGTGAAGGATAGTTTGTCTTTACCCCAAACATCACCCGCTCCATCTCATTCATTTTCCACGGTTCGTGAATATACTCTTTGGGGAAGTCTCCCAGTTCGGGCACCCATTTTTTGATAAATAGACCGTATGGATCGTGCTCTTGAGCTTGTTTGGTAGGGTTATAGATTCGGATAGTATTGATACCCGTAACTGAAGCCTGCATCTGAAACTGCGGGTAGTGAATACCGGGCTCAAAGTCCGTAAATTGCTGTGCCAAGAAATGAACGCCATCTTCCCAACTTTGAAGCAGTGCATGGGTAAGAAAGGAAACCAACATACTACGCATTCTAAAATTAAGGTAACCCGTCTGTGTAACACATCGCATACATGCGTCCACTAAGGGGATTCCTGTAGTGCCACTTTCCCAACGCCTTATATAGTCCTCATTCCGCTCACGTTTGATATAAGTGTAAGCTTTGTTCTGCGGCACAAACTCCATTTCTATTT
Source organism: uncultured Bacteroidota bacterium (assembly GCA_913054375.1). GTDB lineage: Bacteria > Bacteroidota > Bacteroidia > NS11-12g > UBA9320 > UBA9320. The sequence continues at coordinate 18,749 of CAJXIQ010000006.1, read as the reverse complement.
CCTGCTCAAATTTTTGGATGAAATGATCATGCCATCTCAATCGTGACAAAAACGCATTCAAATTTCGTTTATTCCCACTCTTTTTGGCAAGGTAAGCAGCTTGATACACCTGCCGGACACTCACGCTACCCCACGCTAAATGTGGCGATAGTCGGCTACAAGATTCACGACTTTCTGCTGGTTTTGAGATATGATACATATAACTCTTAGCTCGTTCATCTCTAAAACTTTCCAATAACTGATGTGCTCTCTGCTCACCACCCCGTTGTATCTCACTATTTATCTCAAGATCTTTAAAATAGTGACATACATAATTAGGAAGGTCTGGCTTTGCCGTCATCAGCTTTTCTAGTTCAAAAACAACCTGATCGTCATGCATGTAAGCATACCACATTTTTACCCAATCGGTCCGGTTGCCAATACCTCGAATGACGCCATTAGCTTGTTCCTCATGCCATTCAATGGCATTGGAGGCACACCATTTTGCCAGGGCTTTATCTATCGCATACGTAACATTCAAGCCTGTCTCCTGATGCGAGTAAATATTCTGCACATCATACACTTTATTAATCTCTTCAAATATTGAGATACTATCCCCTTGCACTACGGTGAGTAGTTGGTTGTGCGCCTTTAACGCCTTACCTATGCTCACTAAACAGTCTCGTACAAACTGCCAATGCCGATGAGCATAGTGCTTTTCGCCTACCACACTGTTATCTAGAATGTACAGTAACACCACTGGCAAACCTGCTACCACAGCTTTTTGCAATGGTGCATGGTCATTGAGCCTCAAATCTCTTTTGAGCCACACGATATTTACCCTGGGCAAAGACATCCTTCTAAGAACGTATGTCACCATACTTTGTTCAAGCCAAGACAAACCATCTCGAACAATCTGCGTTATACAGTTATGACAAAACGAGTATTGATAGTTGGCGGGAATACGGGAATAGGTGCAGCTCTAAATGAGCAGCTCACTAGTGACGGAGTAACCACTATTCTAATAAGTAGAAGCCAAGGAGACGTGGATGTTACAGCAGAAGACCCTAACTTCCCTGAAGTAGAAGGTGCTATAGACGCATTAATATATTGCCCAGGCAGTATCAATCTAAAACCCTTCAGAGGGTTAAAAATGTCTGACTTTGAGCATGACATGAGTGTCAATTACTTTGGCGCAGTAAAAACAATCAAACAGTACATGCCAAACTTAAAACTATCTGACCATGCAAGTATTGTACTCTTCAGCACTGTAGCGGTACAGAAAGGCATGCCTTTTCATAGCAGTATAGCAGGTGCCAAAGGAGCCGTTGAAGGCCTTACCAGAGCACTAGCAGCAGAATACGCTCCAACGGTGCGCATTAATTGCATCGCTCCTAGCCTCACAGATACTCCTCTTGCAGAAAAATTGCTTCGCAACGATAAGCAACGAGAGGGCGCCGAAAATCGACATCCTTTAAAAACAATCGGAGAAGCATCTGACATTGCTCATATGGCTCAGTTTCTGATTAGCGATAAAGCACAATGGATGACCGGTCAAATTATAGGGATAGACGGTGGCATGAGTAGTCTCGCGACAGGCTAATATCCAATTGCATGGAGTAATACAAGTGATACACGTCGCCTAAATGATAAATCCAGCATCCCCACTATGCTATGCATAAAAAAACGAATCTTCCTTCAAAAATATGCCTCACTTGCGGGCTCCCATTTAACTGGAGAAAAAAATGGGAACGTAGCTGGGACAACGTAAAATACTGTAGTGAACGCTGTAAACGGAATAAAAAATAAATCGATTGTACACTGGTTTCGAAACGACCAGCGGGTAACAGATCATGAGATATTGTCTCGATTAGATGACTTTACAGAAGTAACTGCATTCTATGTACACCAAGATAAATATACTGCACTGCATCCCTTGAATTTTGAGTGGGTAAGCAAAAAAAGAAAGATTTTTTTGAATGAATCCCTGCAGGAACTTGCAGCCAAATTGGATGTTTTAGGTGTTGATTTTCACATATTTAACAACGTAAAAGAACTGCATGAAAGTGCTATTTTAAAGACCAAAACACTCACCTACCAAAGGTGCTATGGTACCGAAGAACGAAAACAAGAGACAGCCGTTCTTAAATTGCACTCTGAGGCGGTTTATACTTTTGATCATTTCACATTAGTGGATCAAAATAACTTGCCGTTTGAACTACACCAAATGCCCAAAACGTTTACACCATTCAAAAATAAGGTAGGAGAATCGGGAGCCTACTCAAAAACGATAGCACTACCACCTCTACCCAAAAATTCTATTTCTTTTGAGTTAAAAGGAGGAGAAAACCCAGCCCTCAATCGGTTGAAATATTACCTGTATGATAGCCACCATATAGCTACCTACAAAGAAACTCGCAACGGAATGGTAGGCACAGACTATAGTAGCAGACTAAGTCCATGGCTCGCTTTAGGAAACATTTCTGCGCGCACCGTTTTTGATTACATCGTGCACTATGAAAACACCATAGTATCTAATGCCTCTACCTATTGGCTTATTTTCGAATTGCTGTGGCGAGACTTCTTCCAACTACAGTTACAACTACACGGTAACACATTCTTTCAAAAAGGTGGAATACAGCGAAAAGTTATTTCAAGTAAACAGGATAAACACTTGTTTGAACAATGGATGTACGGGCACACAGGAGACGATCTGGTAGATGCTAATATGCGGGAGCTAAATGCCACAGGATGGATGAGCAACCGCGGCCGACAGAACGTGGCCAGCTACCTTATACATGACCTAGGTATTGACTGGAGATGGGGTGCAGCATACTTAGAAAGTCAACTCATAGACTATGACCCTGCGAGCAACTATGGCAATTGGATGTACATAGCGGGGGTGGGTCACGACCCTAGACCATTCAGAAAATTCAATACCAAAGGACAAGCAGAACGATACGACGCAGACAAAACATATAGAAATTTATGGCTAAAATAGGACTTCTGTTCCCACACCAACTCTACAAGGAATCTGAGTTAGTAGACACCTGTGATGAGATCTATCTCATCGAGGATGATTTGTATTTTTCGCAGTACACCTTCCACAAGCAAAAACTTGTTTTACATCGTGCGAGTATGAAATACTACGCAGACTATATCGCCAACAGAGCGACTGTAAACTATGTAGAATTTCATGTTATGGATACGTTAGCAGACCTCTTTTCATCCTTGAGTGACAAGGGTGTAGAAGACATCTATTATACTCTGACTGACGATTATTTATTGGAAAGAAGGATCAAGCGTTTTGCACTGCAGTATGGTCTAAAACTTAATACATTTACCAACCCCAACTTTATAGAATCTGCAGAAGAAATTACTGAAACACTAAGCAAGCAGAAGAAATATCTGATGGCTAATTTCTATACCGGACAACGTAAAAAATACAATATCCTGCTCGAAGATGGCGAGAAACCCTTGGGAGGTAAGTGGAGTTTTGATGCAGAGAATAGAAAGAAAGTACCTAAAAGCGAGGCGATACCAACAGTAAAGTATCCTGAGCCTAATAGCTATACTGATGAAGCAAAAGCCTACATAGAAAAGCACTTCGCCAACAACTATGGAAGCGTAGATACATGCTACTATCCCACTACGCATTCGGAGGCGGAAAGGCACCTTCAATCCTTTATTAGCGAGCGATTTGTAAAATTTGGAGACTACGAGGACGCACTAGTAAAAGATGAAAATTGGTTGTGGCACTCTGTCCTCACTCCAATGCTCAACATTGGATTGCTTAGTCCAAAGCAAATCATAAACGAAGTACTCATAGCACACAAAAAGCAGCAATTTCCACTAAACAGTCTAGAAGGATTTATTCGTCAAATAATCGGATGGAGGGAGTTTATACGGGGCATCTATTCCTTAGAAGGTGTGAAGCAACGAACAACCAACCACTTGGGATACGAACGCAAGATACCTCTGAGTTTTTGGGAAGGGACCACCGGAATTGTACCCCTCGATAGTACCATCAAGAAGCTACTCAAAACAGGATATTCCCACCATATAGAGCGACTGATGCTTTTTGGCAATTTTATGTTGCTCTGCGAGTTTGATCCAGATGAAGTCTACCGCTGGTTTATGGAGATGTACGTAGATGCATACGATTGGGTAATGGTACCTAATGTATATGGTATGACGCAATACGCAGATGGCGGACTAATGACCACCAAGCCGTATTGTAGCGGGAGTAACTATGTACTCAAAATGAGCGACTACCCCAAAGGCGAATGGTGTGAAGTATGGAATGCCTTGTACTGGCGATTTATTCATGTGAACCGCGAAGCTTTTAGCAAAAACCCCCGTATGGGAATGATGGTAAACCTAGCTAAGAAGATGGAAGGACCTAAAATGGATGCGCATTTGGAGCGAGCAGAGGCTTTTTTATCACAGCTGGATAAAGAATAAAAAAGGAGTTTTGTCACACTCATTTATCCGCTCGTTGAAGAAGTACTTTGTGCATCTAACGTAAATAGACGCTTATCTTCGTGGCATGGATTACAAAACTGCAGAGCAATCACAAATCACACTTTCTGAGTTAATGCTTCCTTCTCACTCCAATTTTAGCGGAAAGATACACGGCGGTCATATTCTAAATCTGATGGACCAAGTTGTATTTGCATGTTCGAGCAAGCACAGTGGTCACTATTGTGTGACAGCATCTGTCAACAGGGTAGATTTCTTGCATCCCGTTGAAGTAGGTGAGATATTAACCCTAAGGGCGTCGATTAACTTCACAGGAAGAACCAGTATGGTCGTAGGCGTACGTGTAGATTCCGAAAATATACAGACCGGCAAATCCAACCATTGTAACTCCAGTTATTTTACCATGGTGGCTAAAGACAGCAGCGGTGAAAACGTCCCTGTACCGGGATTACTACTTAATGATAAAGAAGATGTACGGCGATATGTACGCAGCATTCACAGGCAAGAACAGCGAAAGAACAGAGACTCTAATTTTCAACCGGAGTCTTTTTTGGTAAATGAACACCTCGCTGAGTTGGAACAACACAATGTGCAAGTAACAGACGATTTAGTCTAATCTAGCATGATAAATATCTGAATTGTTTCTTAAAATACCCGTCACCATAAACGCCCCAGGCTGATTGATAATTTCTACGAGTGTAAACGAAACACAGCTTTTGGGCAATGCCTCAAAAATAAGCGTAAACCGTTTGGTCTCTCCCGGGACTAAGAAGTACCAGTCCGGCTGATAGACGATCCCCAATGCTTTTATCATGGGTACTTTTAGGCCAGTAGCCTCATCTATCAAAAAAGTCTCCTTCCATACCCGTAGCCCCATATCTCCAGCGTATACATTGGAGTCATTATAGAACGAGCAATGTACGATCACCTGAGCTTCCTCTTTTATATCTGATAAGATTTGAGGATCAACTTGTATATCGGATATTTCTGTGGTGAGTGGCACAAATACAAAAGTAAACAATTAGCATTGGTAGCTTAAATTGGACCACCACCACCAGACACACCAGAAAGGCTACTATACCTTTTAGTAGGTATGCCATTGACATTTGAAATATGTCATACACTGCTGCCTGTATTTACTCGGGCAAGATCATAAATTATAGTTAATTTATTTTTTATTTTAACCTGTTCAAAATAAGCATTTTACACTATATATAGTGATTTATAAATCATAAATACAATATAATAATTGGCATTCAAAATCAATAAAAAACAAGCTATTTGTCATTGCGTTATGTCACAGATTAGATCAGTAATAATAGGCTCTGGCCACTACCTTCCCACGGAGCACATCAAAAACAGTCATTTCAAGAAAAGTTCCTTTTACAATCAAGACGGGACACCATTTGCTACAAGCAGTTCAGAAATAATTCAAAAATTTTATGATATTACCGGGATAAAAGAACGTAGGTACATGCCTGAGGAAATGCTATCTTCCGATATGGCCGCACTGGCTGCAGAAAAAGCCATTGCCGACGCCGGAATAGACAAAGAGTCTATTGATCAAATCATTGTAGCTCATAATTTTGGCGATACCCAGCACGGTTCGACTATTCCAGAGATGATGCCAAGTTTGGCAGCCAAAGTTAAAAATAAGTTAGGGCTAAAGAACCCGACCTGCGTGAGCTACGATATCATATTTGGTTGCCCAGGTTGGGTACAAGCTATGATACAAGCAGACGTATATATCAAGAGTGGCCATGCTAAGACCTGCTTAGTTATTGGAACTGAAAGCCTCTCACGCAACGTAGATCCTAGTGATCGTGATTCTATGATATTTTCTGACGGTGCCGGTGCCGTTGTGCTTTCTGCAATAGAATCAGAAAAAGAAATTGGGATAATCGCTCATAGCGCTTTGACACATGCAGCTGCAGATCTTAATTATCTTACCATGGGACCAACCTACGGAGAACAAGAGAGTAAAGACCTCTATATCAAGATGAACGGTAGAAAAATTTACAACTATGCCCTCATAGAAGTACCCAAAGCAATAAAATCCTGTCTCGACAAAAGCAAAATAGACCTAAAGAGTGTTTCACAAGTACTAATACATCAAGCAAACGAAAAAATGGATGTTGCCATAGGAAACAGATTATACTCGCTCTACGGATATGAGGCAATGCCAAAAAATAAAATGCCGCTTATTCTAGATAGAATGGGAAACAACTCTGTGGCAACGGTCCCTATACTTTACGATATGATTGACAAAGGCCACCTACCCAACCATACGTTTGCTTCAAATCAATTACTTGTTCTGGCATCTGTAGGTGCGGGTATGAGTATTAACACATTCACCTATAGACTTCCATAAAAAAAATGAATGACACATTTGGAATACATGATCTAGCCCTGAAGGCCCCATCCTTATACCTCCCCATTGAAGATCTTGCCAATGCGCGCGATATAGAGCCCGCCAAACTAATACACGGCCTTGGGCTACGAAATATGTCTGTATGTGACGTAGACGAGGATGTGGTAACCTTAGCTGCTGGCTCAGTGATACAACTCCTCGAGCAAAATCCCAATGTGAAACCACAAGATATTGGTCGTATCTATGTGGGGACAGAAAGCAGTATAGATGGCTCAAAGCCCATAGGTACCTACATTCATAATATCGTTCATCAATATTTTACAACGAAGAAAATAAATGATACGGGCATCAATCATATCGATGTAATTGATATGACCTTTGCATGTATAGGCGCTGTAGATGCTATGCACAATTCGTTGTATTATCTCTATGCTAATCCAGACAAAGTAGCAATTGTAGTTGCTGCTGACATAGCCAATTACGACTTGGCCTCACCAGGAGAATACACACAGGGTGCTGGGGCTGTAGCTATGTTATTAGCCAAAAATCCTGCTTTGGTATCGCTATCTGAAAAATGGGGTGTTTCTGTGAAAAATGAGCACGATTTTTTTAAGCCAATACGCTATCAAAAAATCAATAATCAAATGGTGGAGATACACGATGAGAAGCCCATTTTCGATGGTCAACTTTCTAATGCTGTCTACCAAGATAGAATAACCGAAGCGTGGGAACATTTCAAAGAAGAAGAGTTGCTCAACAACTATGACCACCTTATTTTTCATCTTCCTTATGCTTATCACGGTAGACGAATAGTAGCTCCATTACTACAACAAGAATTGAAAGATACAGGCTCTTTTGACACTATTTGCAGCGAAAACGCTTTAGACACAGAAGACGAACAAATCGGTAAGCTCTTCTCCAAGAGTAAATACTACAAGGATTGGGTTCAAAGTAAGGTAGCTGCTGGAGACAATTTGTCCTCTGATATGGGTAACCTATATACCGCGAGTATATTTCTTAGCTTAGTAAGTTTTTGCGCATCTGCAGGCAATCTACGTGATAGTACACTTTTATTCTTAGCCTACGGAAGTGGCTCTAAGGCAAAAGTGTTTTCTGGAAAAGTGCAAGCGGGGTATCACCGTAAGACAGCCTTATGGCAAACTGAGAAGCACCTCACGAACAGAACAAAAATCAAATTTGAGCAGTATATAAGCTTGCGCAACAAGGAGATAACACGCCCACTATCACATCAAAATACTGTACTACAAAAGTCCTCTGGAATAACACCTACCAATAAGTTTGAACGCACCTATGCGCTCAAAACATAGTGTGTGGATTATTGTACTCTGTTGTTGAGTCCGCCCACCACAAGAGTTGCAACAACACTTTTTAGCACCGCTCCTGGAAGTATCTCTATAGCTGTCTCTAAGGCAGAAATATACGAACCGCTGTAACGAGCAATGCCAACTATCCCCGCTATTATAATCACTACATGGATTTTCAAAAAGAAACTTAATGCTGGCATAAGTCCATTTGATGATGGAGATGGGACCATTGCTGCCAACACAAAACCTATAAAAAAACCCAAAGGCCACGAAATAAAATAGGTCCATCCAACGCCTGAATTAAAAACAGGAATACCTATGGCTCCTAATGTAAGGTAAGTAAGTACCAACAATAGGCTCCATTGCCGAGGAAGGTAGTAGTACGCGAGGCAAAGAAATAACGTTTGCAGTGTAAATGAGACTAAGCCACCTAAGTCTAAATCTACCTTAGCTCCTACTATGACTAGCACCAAAAAAGCACCCGCTAATAGCGAATGCTTTTTTGTATATTTTTTAGGATGATTACTTCTGAGCATCGGCGTAGCCAAATACTTTTTTAAGTAGATCTGTACTACGGGCTATGGGATTTGCACGAATCTTATCTTCTTCTTGCTTTACTTGGCTGAAAAGCGCTGTCATTGCCTTTTCGGTAGCATATGCATTAAGATCTGTCTGTACCTTTTTACCCATTACCATATTGTATCCAGTTGTTACCTTTTCCCAAGGATCCTTGATATTTACTTTCTCCATGGCCTGAGTAATGACTGGAGTAAACTTGCTTTTTAGGCTTGCGGAAGTTGCACGCTTCAAGTATGCTGTACCTGCTCCCTCTCCTCCAGTTACAATACTTATAGCATCACTAATACTCATCGATTTAATAGCGTTAATAAAAATTGGTTTTGCCTCTGCCATGGCATTTTCTGCACCGGTATTCATAGCAACTTCCACTTTCCCCAAGTACGGACCCGCCAATGCATTAGCAATTGGATTAGCCCTTATTTTGGTTACCGCATCTTGCACCTCAGCGGGTAGTAGAATTTTGTAAGCTTCATTTTTTAAGAAGCCATCTTTCTTTCCCAAGAATGATGTTCCGGTCAGCACCCCTTTTTCTAATGCTTGCTTCAAACCAGAAGCAGCTTCATTCTGTGATATGCTCGCTATACCGTTGGTTCCTCCTCCAGTAGCGGTAAGAACATCAAGTATCTCATCACACGACGACATAGTGAATAGTACTACGCTTGCTAAAATAAATTTTTTCATTTCTATATATTATTGTTTCTCCTATTTTTCAAAAATGATGCCAATGCTTTACTGAAGTAGAAAACTTTCATAAATCACGTCCATGATGTTGGTTCGAACTCCCATACGGATCAATTTTCGATTGTCCTGTGTTGGATACACTCTGTTACTCAAGAATACATATACCAAATCGTACGCTGGATCTGCCCATATCATCGTCCCAGTAAAGCCTGTATGTCCAAAACAATTTGCTGATGCTAAATCAGACGCTGGATTTCCTTTTTTTCTGTTCATCTCAGGCTTGTCCCATCCTATACCTCTACGCGAATCCCGGGCTTGTTTTGCGGTAAATTTGGAAATCGTCTCTGGTTTCAGGTATTGGACATTGTTATAGGTGCCGCCATTGAGTAGCATTTGCATGAGTACCGCAAGGGACTCTGCATTACCAAATAGCCCAGCGTGACCACTTACACCACCGAGCATAGCTGCTCCTGGATCGTGCACCATACCGTGTACCAAACCTTGACGCATATCAGGACTTAAGGAGGTGGGAACTATTTCTGCTTTATCAAACTTATCTAATGGTAAAAAAGTAAGTCTACTAATCCCCATTGGCTTGAAATATACCGCATCTACGTAATCTTGAAAATCTGTTCCAGTTACACGTTCTATGAGTTCCTTCATGAGAATCATGCCCAAATCACTGTACTTGTATTTATTTATAGTACCTACTTCAGAGTCATAAATTTGTTGCATAATTCGCTCTTTATAGGTGTCGAGCATATACAAACCGTTGCCAACAAAAACCGTATGTAAAGCGGTGGGTACTTTGGAGTAAACCGAATCATACACAGAATCATCTTGCGTGGTTTCTGCATAAAATGGTATCCAATCTTTCAATCCGGCTTTGTGTTCTAGCACCATTTTAATAGTCATATGTAACTTATTAGTAGTAGCTAACTCCGGCAAGTATTTGACCATTTTATCATCCAAAGACAGCTGTCCATCTTCTTCCAGTTTCATCAGCGTAACGGTAGTAGCAGCCACTTTGGTTAGACTAGCCAAATCGTACAAGTCGGAATTTTGTACGTTCTGCTTACTATTAAAAGTATGCTTACCGAAACTCTTATTATAAACTACCCTCCCTCCTTTTGCTACCAGTACTTGGCAGCCAGGAGTTGCTCCGCTATTCACAGCACCTTGTGCTATTTTATCTATTTTACTGAGTCGGCTACTGCTCATTCCTACTTCCTCAGGAATACCACGTACCAGTTCCTTTATTGGCAATGTCGTAATACCCATCTTAGCACTATATTGGCTTCCAACGGTGACTGGTAGCGTTCCATTAATACCTATAACGCCAAATACCGCTTGCGCTGCTTTTAGTTGATGTGCCTCTTGATCCTCATACGCTAATAATACACTATTCTGGCTTGCAAATTTCTTCAGGTTATATGGATTGCCAAAATTGACGAGCAAAACATTATTCATCGTTCCTATTTCAGAAATGAAATTTGCTGATGTAGGGGTAATCCCAAAATTTGGGGGATACTTACTTGTCTTATGCAACGATACTATAGTCAAGTCATAACCCGCCATTTGGTTCTTGAGTGCAGAAAATTGAGCCGCAGAGGCCTTTTTACTAATGCTTGCGGTCGTTATATTCCCCATAGACATGAGCTCCTGCTGAAACGTTGTTTTACTGCCATCACCTATGGCAATAGAAAGAATTTTTTGGTTGCTCTTAGGATTGATCGGAACTAAACTGTTGTCGTCTTTAGCTAAGCATAACGTCTGTTCTACCAGCTTATAGTTCACGTGCTTTGCTCGTGTACTATTAAGATCTTCTTCTATTCCATATTCCTTTATTGGCTCAAACTCGTGTAAGCCCATAGCGTGCTTGTAATTCAGTATTTTTAATACCTTATTCCAAACGTAGTCTTCACTTAATGTACCATCTGCCATTGCTTTTTTTATCAGGCCAATAGCTTTAGGGATATCTCCCGGAGCAAGTAAAACGTCATTTCCTGCCATCAATGCTTTTAACTCCAGCTCACCATCTGTATGGTACTTAGCAACTCCTTGCATATTGAGTGCATCGGTAAACGAAAGACCTGTAAAACCCATTTCTCTTCGCAGTATACCATTGATAGCTTTGTCTGAAATGCTAATAGCTATGTTTTTTCTTGCGTCTATTGCCGGAATGTATAAGTGTGCAGTCATGACCGACATAACACCCTTACGAGTGAGGTGTTCAAATGGTTTGAACTCTACCTCTCGCAAGCGTTCCATACTATGGTTTATCACTGGCAAATCTTTGTGCGAGTCTACGTCAGTATCTCCATGACCAGGAAAATGCTTTGCACAAGCAATAACACCCGCCGCTTGCATGCCGCTAGCATATGCCCATCCTTTGGTAGATACGTTATCCGGGTCTTCACCAAAAGAGCGGTAATTTATTACTGGATTGTTGGGGTTGTTATTGACATCAATAACCGGGGCAAAGTTGACATGAACGCCTATACGATTGCACTGGCGACCTATCTCTTTTCCCATATCATATATTATTTTATCGTCTTGAATGCTTCCCAAACCCAATTGATACGGGTATGAAATGGTATTGGCTAATCGCATCGCTAGACCCCACTCTCCGTCTATCGCTACGAGCATTTTGGTCTTGCTCATTTGCTGAAACTTATTCGTAAGTTTCACCTGTTCCGTTGGGTTTCCTTTGAAAAATATAACCCCACCTACCTTGTGTTCTTTGATTGTACGTTCTACAATAGCAAGGTGTTTGGCACCGTAGGTAGGTCGCACCTCAATCATAAATAATTGAGCCAGACGATCGTCTACACTTAATGAGTCAAACGTAGTCTCCGCCCACGTACCACTGTGTGAATAGTTAGGGCTGCTAGGGGGCGCAAATAAGTTTGATGAAGTAAGTAGTAAAACTACAATAACTGTGTTTCTTAGCATTTTTATTAATCTCATCCCAAATTCTGTACCTGGATACAAAAGAGACGATAAATGCCGTCATATTATGAAGTGTGAGGTACTTACTTATAAACGTAAGTGTTTGCAAATTAGTACGGCTTACAAAGCCAACTTAGGACTCCCTAGTTTTCGTAGAAACACGATATGAGAAACAAGTGCTTCTCTGAAAGTGGTGAACTCTTGATAATTGATCCCATGCTTGCTTGCTGTTTCTTTCACTATATCATATAGTTTTGGATAATGAGCGTGTGATATGTTTGGAAATAAATGATGTATTACTTGATAATTTAACCCTCCGCAGTACCATGTTAACGCTTTGTTTTTCACTGCAAAATCAAACGTATTGTGTATCTGATGTACGGTCCACTCATCTTCTGAGGTACCATTAAATTTATCGTGGTTGGATAAATCAAACTTGTCCACTACGTGTGCGAGTGAGAATATCACTGCGAGTACCCATCCTGCGACAAATTCTACTACAAAAAAACCGATCATTACCTGCCAAAAAGCAACGTCTAAGAAAACCATAGGTAACACTAGCATATAGGTTACAAAAATGACCTTGAAAAATACCATCTCGCCATACTCTTTGACAATTTCCATCCCCTTCGCCTTGTTTAGACCTTTTCGTCTGTACTCTTTGTACTTCGTAAAGTCAGCAAAAAACCAACCCAATGTCAGGAATCCATAGAAAAATGCCCAGTATACATGCTGAAATTTATGGATTTTATTTCGTGGAGCGTCTTGTGTAAAACGGAACAAACCTTTTCCATGTACATCCTCATCGTGCTTGTATATGTTGGTATACGTATGGTGTAGTCTATTGTGCTGATTTATCCAGTTACTAGAGCTCACACCAAGTATGTCTGCGGTGTATCCAAATATTTTATTGACTGTTTTGTTTTTTGAAAACGAGCCATGATTTGCATCGTGCATTAAGCCCATCCCAATTCCAGCCTTAGCTAGGCCCATGGTTCCACACAAAGCCAGTAGTGTCCAAATGGACATCCCCGAAAACATAATAGCAGCATAGGAACCAAAGAAACTAACGAGCAAAATGACCGCTTTCACCTTAAGAGAAGGTGTTGCAAATTTGGAAATTTTTGACTCTCTAAAATATTTCTCTACATTGGTTCTTAGCTCGCGACTGAAATCAGTGGCTGACTTGAATTTTGGTAATGCTATGTTTGACATATTCTGCAAAGGTATGTTAATTTAAAAAATGAAATTTTGTCGGACGCAAAACTGCGCTCCATTTAAAACCAACTAATCGGCTTTTTGATTTAGGAAATGTTTCTAGCGGTGAGAAAGTAGCTTTTGGTTTGTTCTTGAAGACAATGCTACGTATACGGCTTACGGTATCAATATTTATGGTCATGCGTCCACATATAACGTCATTTACGCCACTATACTGTGTGCTATCCTCGCGGGCATAATAGACACTCTGACCATTGCCGTCTACTTCTACTTTATCAATACTCCCGTTCACAAAGAATGCTTCCAAATATTTTCCTTTTATTTGATTGTATAGACCGTTCGGATCTTTTTCTATTACATACCCATTTTTGTGCGCTTTAAGTCTCTCGAGCCCTTCTGAATTGCGAAAAACAATGATGGTATCCCCTGTTATTTGATTGCTATCTGTCCATAAGATTGGGCTGGAATAGAAGCCGATGGTACTATCCGTAAAATTATAGACCATAGAATCTGAAATGGCTTGCAAGTCACTTTTATAAGCACATACTCCTTTAAAAGCGTACAGTGTTCTTTTTTGACCTAAAGATGTATCTGTTCGATCAATGAAGGTGTCTGCTTTGAGGTAAAAGGAGTCGCCATCCATATTTTTGATCGCTATTGGTTCACCCGTAATGAGTGTTGTTTTATTCTGCCGATCATACCGCCCATATTGTCCTGTTATCGTAATTTCCTCCAACGTATCTATCAGTTCTATATTACCAAATGCCTCGCCGAGCCCACTGTTTCTGAAATACATCATACTATCAGCTGATAGCTTATTTTCCTTGCCTTCTATGTATGCTCCTTGGCTAAACTGCGATGTGTTGGATTGCGTATTGTACCATCCATATTGACAATAAATCACATTTTCCTCACTGCGTATGTAGGTGGGGCCTAAAAAGGTGGCCAATTTAGTGATGGTATTGTATTTTAATGTATCGCTATCCATTGTGTACTCCGGATTAGTGAGTCGCACAGAATCTTTAAAAAACAAATTCTTGCTTCTGGAGTAATACGTACCGCGCCTACTATAGAGCTTGTCCTCCTCATTCACTGTTGTACCGCCGGTAGTATAATAGCCTATCTTTTCTACCATGTCATAATTCAATTGGTCCGTTGTAAGTATCATTTTGCCATCGGTAAACCTCACATCGTGGCTTACTTTAGCTAACCGTGTATCTCCATCGTACTCCAAGTAATTACCCCGTAAGTCAACGGTATCTCTTTGGCGAATATGGATTTTACCAAAGGCCTCAATCTTGTTTACTTCTTCGTAAAAATATGCACTATCACAATTCATCAGCATGGAACCTTGCTTGAATTGTACATTGCCCTTGCATATTTGATATAGGCCTCTATTTTGGTTATAAACCAACTCGTCTGTACGGAGTATTTCTATCTTGGTTTGCTTGCTCACAGGTGCTTGTGCCTGTGTCACCAGAGTCGAAAGCAGAAAAACGTATATAAATGCAGATTTGAGCATGTATGAAGGTCGCAAAATTAACTTTATGTTTGTTACTTTATTGATTACAAACATCGTGCTCCAAACCGTAAAATCATTCATAACAAAACACCAACTACTGGATAAACTTGACCAAATAGGTCTTGCTATAAGTGGTGGGAAGGATTCTGTATGTATGGCATATCTACTGGAAGAGATGCAATTGCCCTTTGTTATGGTACACGTCAACTTTGGGCTGCGCGGTACAGAAAGTGACGCAGATGCTCTTTTTGTACGTACCCTTGGTACGCAACTAAGCTACTGCACAGCAGTGTATACCAAAGAAGTAGACACTAATGCGTATGCCAAGGACCACAAGATGAATATACAACTGGCAGCCCGAGAAATTCGCTACGCGTATTTTGAAGAACTAAAAAGTAACGGTAAAATTACCAAACTAATAACAGCACATCACCAGAGCGATATGGTAGAAACATTTTTTATCAACCTAAATCGCCAATCGGGCATCAATGGTCTAAAGAGTATCCCAATGAAACGCGACTACATCATACGGCCGCTACTGGCTGTAACTGGCCAACAGGTGAAAGATTACCTGAAACAAAATAACATAACACACCGAGAGGACAGCTCCAACGCAAGTGATACATATGCCCGAAACCAATGGCGAAATTCACTGCTACCTAAGGTAGTGGAACACCTACCCAATTTTGAGCAAAACACAGTAAGCAGCATACAGATACTGCAACAAGAGAACGAAGCTCTTACTTGGCTAGTACAAGAGAAAATAGCTGCTCTTGTGACACACGAAGAGAATACTCTAACCATTGATAGTGAAAGAATTAGAACTTACCCACAAGGGGCTGTGTTTTTGTATCGTATTTTAGACAATTATGAATTTAACTACCCGCAATGCGAACAAATACTAGAAAGCAGCACGTCTACTGGAGCTCTTTTTTATAGCAGCACACACCAATTATTGATAAATCGCAAGACGTTTATAGTTCAAAAGTACAAAACGCAAGAATTCTCCGCTGTAGCAATTGACTCCGCTGGAGATTTTACCCTTGGCGAACATACGCTAGAAATAAAAAAGACGACAGAGTTGATTTTTTCTAACGATCCAAAAGAAGAAACAGTGGGCATCTCACCGGAGCTATTCCCGTTATCCCTTCGCTACTGGCAGGAAGGAGATCGTATACAGCCTCTTGGTATGAAAGGCAGCAAGCTGCTAAGTGACTTCTTCATAGATCAAAAGATAAATGTACTAGACAAGCACCAAACCCCACTGCTCTGCAAAGATGACGAGGTGCTCTGGATATGCGGTATGCGAGTGAGCGAGAAGTTAAGAGCTAAACCAGGAACGATAGTGTATAAACTGACGATGAAGTGAAACACTTGCTTTTACTGAGCATACTATTCTTCTGTTTGTTGGGTAATGCCCAGACAAAAGAAGAATTGGTATATCCCGTAGTCCCGATACTTGACAAATGCCATCAAGCTCTGGACAATACAGATTCCATTATCATACTATCCAAGAAGGAGTTTCTGCATCTGAAAGGAATCTGGACCACTTTGGACACCTGCTATAACTATGCAGAAGATACGCTTTGGGCCAAGAACCTTGATATTACCTTTGGAGGGTTAATGGATGATGGCCGAGTGAATTACCTCTTGGGAGATGGTAACCTAAAAAGTGTGTATCAAAGTTCGCTGAAAGCCTCCCTCAGTCACATAAAATCGTACGACCACATACACATACGAGACATACAATTTGAGAGAAATGGCGGCCTGTATCAGGTAGAAGATATTCATATCGTAATAGATTCCCTCGTTGTACCGGAGCGCGATACGTGCTGGCAGTATTTCCCCATGCCTCCAGTAGAACCTATGCACCACAACATAAAAGTTAGTAAAGAACATTTCATAACTTTACTAACAGATTCTTTTGGATACAATAGCTGTAAGAACAAAATAGAATGGCATGACACTAACCAAAAAGTAGAAATGTGGATTGCCCCAAGAAGCCTGGTAGACCACTTTACTGTAAACTCATTCATCAACGACTATAACATTAGGCCTAGTTCAGATCTCATTAGGCCTATCAATGAAATAAAGAGTCTGGGTCACGCTGATATTATAGCTTTCCGAAGATCGGTGTACCTCAAAGCTGGTAAATACTATTTCACTCCGGGCTATAGGTTTACTATTACTGATAAGGTAGAATGCGCTACTTCTATAAACATTGAAGAACCAAACACAGACTTCTTAATTCACGTATTTAAATTAATCCAAATGGATAGCTTGCCTGGAGGATTATGCTTTGTAAATAGCAAAGGAGAACCCATTAGTTTCAAAGCAGTTATGATACCCCAAGGCGGAAACCCTTCTATGATGTCAAGCGGAGAAGGGACTTTTAATTCTGCTATGATTATTAGACTAAAGAAGCTGGTATCTGGTGATAAAATACTGCTAGAAGGCCTCTACTCACACAATCCCCATGAAAACAAAAAGAGTAACTACAAATCAATTGTAATTACTCTTCCTTAAATTGTTTATGTAAAACAGATTATCCGTTCATACTTACTAAGAACTCATCGTTGTTCTTCGTTCCTTTCATGTAGTTTAGCATCGTATTCATCGCCTCTTCAGGGTTCATGTCTGCCAAGTGATTTCGCATAATCCACATTTTCTGAAGTACCATTTTATCCAATAGTAAATCTTCTCTACGTGTACTACTCGAGACAATATCAATAGCAGGGTACACTCGCTTGTTCGATAATTTTCTATCCAACTGTAGCTCCATATTACCCGTTCCTTTAAATTCTTCAAAGATGACCTCGTCCATCTTAGATCCTGTCTCAGTAAGAGCAGTCGCTATAATAGTAAGTGAACCTCCGTTCTCAATGTTACGCGCTGCACCAAAGAAACGCTTAGGTTTCTGTAGCGCATTGGCATCTACACCACCGCTTAGTATTTTACCACTAGCTGGCTGTACCGTATTGTATGCTCTTGCAAGACGTGTGATTGAGTCTAGTAAGATCACTACATCATGACCGCACTCTGTAAGTCTTTTTGCTTTCTCCAGTACAATATTGGCTAGCTTCACGTGTTTGTCTGCAGGTTCATCAAATGTAGAAGCTACTACTTCCGCTTTTACATTTCTGGCCATATCTGTAACCTCCTCCGGACGTTCATCTATTAGCAAAATTATCATGTACACCTCTGGGTGGTTTTCAGATATTGCGTTTGCTATATCCTTCAATAGTATTGTTTTACCCGTCTTAGGCTGTGCTACTATAAGTCCACGCTGGCCTTTACCTATAGGTGAGATGATATCCATAATACGCGTACTGTAGTTATCGCTTTTGTATTCTAGGTTGAATTTCTCATCTGGGAAAAGTGGTGTAAGGTGATGGAATGCTACTCTATCTTTCACAAACTCTACCGATCTACCATTGATACCCAAGATATTGATAAGGGCAAAATACTTCTCACCTTCCTTCGGTGGACGAATATTTCCTTTTACCGTATCTCCTGTTTTCAAACCAAAAAGTTTAATCTGGTTTTGAGAAACATAAATATCATCCGGTGAAGACAAATAATTGTAATCTGACGATCTTAGAAAACCATACCCATCCTGAATCACCTCTAATACTCCCTC
>CAJXIQ010000005.1 GCA_913054375.1 uncultured Bacteroidota bacterium | reverse complement strand
GACCTCACGTACTTCAGCAGTACCGGTGATCTCTTCTTTGACATCTGGTGTGAGCATCCCTTCCATAGCAGCTTTTATTTCTTCTATGGCTTGGTATATAATACTGTATTGTTTTATCTCTACCCCTTCACTTTCAGCTAATTTCTTGGCACTAGGCATGGGTCTTACTTGGAAACCAATGACAACTGCGTCAGATGCCTTTGCAAGAAGCACATCATTATCAGTGATCGGTCCAACAGATTTTTGTATAATCTTTACTTCTATTTCTTCGGTAGAAAGTCTTAGCAATGAATCAGAAAGAGCTTCACTACTACCATCTACGTCGGCTTTTATTATTAGTTTTAATTCTTGGAAATTCCCAATAGCTAAACGCTTGCCAATTGTGTCAAGTGTAAGCATAGAAGTAGTACGTATGGATTGCTCTCTTTGCAGCTGCTCTCTCCTATTGGCTATTTCCTTAGCCTGAGATTCATCTGTAAGTACTTGGAATGTTTCACCTGCTGCTGGTGCTGCAGAGAAACCAAGAATAGATACTGGCGAACCAGGACCTGCTTCTTTCATAGCCTTACCACGTTCGTTGAACATTGCTTTTACTCTAGCATAGTGCTGCCCTGCTATAAGTGCATCACCTATTTGCAATGTACCTTCGCTTACAAGCATAGATGCTACAACGCCTCTACCTTTTTCTATTTTCGCCTCTAGTACTGCTCCTTTTGCATTTTTGTTAGGATTTGCTTTGAGTTCTAATAATTCTGCTTCAAGACTTACTTTTTCAAGCAGTTCCTCTATGTTGACGCCATTTTTCGCAGATATTTCTTGGCACTGGAACTTACCGCCCCACTCTTCTACAAGAATATTCATTGCAGAGAGGGATTCTCTAACTCTATCTGGGTTAGCACCGTCTTTGTCTATTTTATTGATTGCAAAAACAATAGGAACATCTGCTGCTTGAGCGTGACTGATAGCCTCTTTTGTCTGCGGCATAACCACGTCATCTGCAGCTATCACAATTATAGCAATATCTGTAACCTGAGCACCCCTAGCACGCATAGCTGTAAAAGCTTCGTGACCTGGCGTATCGATGAAGGTCATTTTGTTTCCGTTTGAAAGCTGCACCTCATATGAGGCAACGTGTTGCGTTATTCCACCTGCTTCACCGGCTATTACGTTTGCGCTACGTATGTGATCCAGTAAAGATGTTTTACCGTGATCTACGTGACCCATTACGGTAACAATAGGGTGACGTGGCAATAAATCGTCTTCTTTATCGTCTTCTTCTTCTATTTCTATAGTTTCGTCAGCATCTACAAAATTTACTTCGTATTCAAACTCCTCTGCTACTATCTGTATCGTCTCAGCATCGAGTCGCTGATTTATAGATACCATTAGACCAAGGGAAAAACATGCGCCGATAATTTCGTTCACGTTCACATCCATCATATTAGCAAGGTCATTGGCCGTTACAAATTCTGTAACGTCTAATATTTTGCTTTCTTCAATGTCTTGTAACTGTTTTTCTTCCCACTTCTTCTTATGCTCTTGTCGCCTAAACTTACGGGCTTTTTGACGCACTTTGCCACCGTGTGATGGTGCTTGTTTGCCAGAAGACATCCTAGAAAGTGTTTTCTTTATTTTATCTTGTATTTCTTTTTGAGATACGACAGGCTTCTCTCCAGGCTTAGCTCTTCCGCTGTTTCGCTCCGTTCTTAGTTTCTCAGCAGTTACCTTCTCTCCTTTTATACGTTTACGTTTTTTCTTTGGCTCGTCTTTGTCCTTTTTCGTGCGTTTTACAGGTGGCTTTATTGTTATTTTACCTAGTACAGTAGTTCCTTCCAGTTTTTTGTATTCTGTATTTACATTTTCTGAAGCTTCTTCTTCTGTACTACTTTCTTCTGTGGTGACCGCTAAGGTTTCCTTTGGCTCAGCTGCTACTTTTTTCTTCGCAACAGGTTTTTCAGTTTTTTTCTTTGGTGCAGGTTTCTCTATTGAGATTTTTCCGAGCACAGTAAGATTTCCAGTATCTTCATCGTTGCTGGCTGGCTTTACCTTTACATCTTTTGGCTTTTCTACAGCTTTCGGTTGTTCTACATCAGGTACTTTTTCTACTTCTACCTTTGGTTCTGGTTTAGCAGGCTCTTCAGCCACTGGTTCTGGGGTTGTTGGTTCCTCAACCTTTTGAGAAGTAGCAGGTTCAGATGTTTCTTCTTTCTCTGTTTTCGAACCAAGTGTAGTGTCTTTAATAAAGATGGTAGACTCTGGTTTGAACTCAGGAGCTGGAGGCTCAGGTTTCTGAACTTCCTTTATTTCGTGTGTTTTTGCATCCTTACGGATGTTTATTTCAAGTTGCTGAGATTCTTCTTTTGCCTGCTTATCTTTCTGATAAAAACCAAGCAAATTCTGATACATAGCTTCATCGAGTTTGGCCGATATTTTGGATTCTACCTCAAACCCTTTTTCGTTCAGGTGTTCTACAATAGTTTTCCAACTTACGTTGAACTCAGTTGCTACCTTGTTTATTCTGTATGTCTTTTTCTTGTCAGCCATCTATTGCTAAGCAGTGTTCGAAAATAGTACTTTAAGTCTTTAAAGTAATATTAATCAAATTCCGCCTCTAGTATTTTCTTAATTTCCTCTATTGTCTCTTGTTCTAACTCTGTACGTGATATGAGGTCTTCAGTGCCCATATCTAGTACACTTTTAGCGGTATCCAAACCGATATTTTTTAATTCATCAATTATCCATGAATCTATTTCGTCTGCAAATTCACCCAAGTCTACGTCCATATCCTCGTCTTCGTTTGTTTCACGGTATACATCTATAGTGTAGCCCACTAGTTTACCAGCCAATTTAATATTGTGGCCTCCCTTACCAATAGCAAGAGATACTTGATCTGCGGGTAAAAATACGTCTGCTTTCCCCTCGCTATCGTTGAGCGCTATAGAAGATACTTTAGCAGGGCTTAAACTACGCTGTATGAGCAATTGTATGTTAGAAGTGAAGTTGATAACATCAATGTTTTCGTTTTTCAACTCACGCACTATACCGTGGATACGGCTCCCTTTCATGCCTACACAAGCCCCAACAGGGTCTACGCGGTCATCATAACTTTCTACAGCTACTTTTGCTCGTTCTCCTGGCTCACGTACTATTTTCTTCACCGTAATAAGACCGTCTAGTATTTCGGGTACTTCTAGTTCAAACAATCTCTCCAAGAATTCTGGAGCTGTTCTAGACAAAATTACTTTTGGATTAGAGTTGTACATTTCTACACGCAAAACGACTGCTCGTACTGAATCTCCTTTTTTGAAGAAATCACGTGGAATCATTTCGCGTTTTGGAAGAATTAGCTCGTTACCTTCATCATCCAAAATCATGATCTCATTCTTCCAGATTTGGTAAACTTCACCGGTAACAATCTCACCAGAGCGATCTTTGTAGAGTTTGTAGAACTCGTCTTTTTCTAACTCGAGTACTTTACTTAGAAGCGTTTGGCGAGCGGTTAGAATTGTTCTACGACCAAACGAAGCCATATCTATTTCTTCAATAGCTTCTTCTCCTATTTCGTAGTCTTCTTCAAGCTTTTTAGCTTCCTCTATATTTAATTCTTTGTTTGGATCTTCTACTTCACCTATATCTACAATTTCTCTGTTTCTATAAATTTCTAGGTCACCATTATCTGTGTTTACAATCACATCAAAGTTGTCATCTGAACCATATTTTCTTCTAATCATGGTTCTAAATACATCTTCTAGAACCCTCATCATGGTGGCTCTGTCTATGTTTTTGAATTCTTTGAATTCTGAGAAAGATTCTACTAGTTGTAAGCTCATTTCTTTTTTCGTTTAAAGGATATTATTACCGTACTTTTTATTATGTCGTCAAACGCTAGCGTTTGTTTTTCTTTTTTGTGTTTCGAAATAGAAACTGCTATTTCAATGCTGTCTTCTCCTACGCTGATTAGTTCGCCAGTGGAGGTTTTGTCTTCAGCTAAGGCTATTTCTAATTCTCTGCCAATGTGCTGCGGATATTGTCGTTTGTCTACCAAAGGCTCGTCTACACCTGGAGAGGATATTTCATAACGGATAGGTGTCTCATCCTCATATTCTTCATCTAAAATACGAGAAACTTTTCGGCTTAATCGGGCACATGTCTGTATACCGACACCATTTTGTCCATCTATGAAAAAACGCATATCGGTGCCTCGTTCATTGCTTCTTATATTCACAAGAAAGCAATCTGAAGTGGTAAGGTCCTCCTCTATGATTTGCGTTATGAGTTGTTTTACGTCCAAAATTTTAGCTAAGAAAAAAGGGGTCGTTGACCCCTTCCGTTCTTGGATTATTTACTGCAAATGTATGTGATTTGTTCATATCTTGCAACTTGATGAGAGATCACAATATATAAAGTGGTATTTTTGATTTTGAAATTTTAAAATTACATGCGTATGAAAAGCTTATCTACCACTCTCAAAGTTGCAGCATTAGCTGCGGTATCTACCCTCTTTTTGGCCAATAGTGGCGGTAGCCCTGGAGGCAATACGGGTTCTGCGGTAGATGGTGGTAAAACGTGTGCTACCCAGGGAGGGTGCCATGCAGGAAGACCTATTCTGAAGCAGGAGATGATCACAACCAATATACCGGCTACGGGGTACGAACCTGGAAAAAATTATCAGATTACGTTGAGTCCTGAGAGCGAAAAGAGGGCCCAATGGGGGTATGAAATGCTTGTGCAGAGCAGCAGCGGGTCGGCAGTAGGTTCATTTACATCAAATGCGGATGGCAATATAGTTTCGGGCCAAAGTGATAGAATTACACACAAGTTTAATGGAGAGACAAGTAAAACAACTACTTGGGTACTCGATTGGAAAGCACCTGAGGCAGGCGAAGGGGATTTGCAAATATTTGCCTCTGTGCTTGCAGCAAACGATAATAATAACACCGGTGGGGATGATTTAATTATCGATACGCTGGATATATCCGAGAATAGGACTACATCCGTTGCCGATATAATTGGTCAGGAAATAGTGTTGTATCCAAACCCTGTAGTCACCGACCTTCATGTAAAAGGTTTTGATGGGTCAAATGGAATGATATCCGTTTTTGATATGCATGGGTCTGAAGTGATTTCAGTACCTTTTGCTACTACGATTGACGTAAGAAACTTGGCTGCGGGTAACTATGTGCTGAAAGCGGCTAACCAAAATGTTACACTCAATAAGACGTTTGTGAAGCAATAATATTATTGCTTTTTGAAAACGTAGATAAGTGAACTCGACGCATCTATGTTGGCTAAAGATACCAAATACGCCCATAGTCCTTTGAGTACTGTGATGGGTAAAAAAGTGAATGAACTTTTGTAGCCAGCGCTCACCATGGCATTAAAGAATGGGTCTAACGGCAGTCTGTATTTCTGTTCTAATTCAAACCCTCGGTTAGCGGCAAACTGTTCTATACTTTGGGGCGTAAAGTGCCATAAGTGACGCGGAGTATCATAGGCAGCCCAGTGTTCACCGTACATTTTAGCATCGGCACTATTGCAATTTGGTAGAGCAAGTATTAGTCTACCGTCTGCTTTTAGCGATGCGGCAAACAAATCAAAATACGCATCAAAAGTATAGACATGCTCAAACACATGCCATAGCGTGATTAGGTCAAAATCAGTATCCAGTTTATTATTGAGAAAATCAGAAGGAACGTGTGTTTCTATAGCAAATTTGTCTTTGCAGAGATTACGTGCTTTATCACTGATTTCCACACCTGTGGTGGCATATCCATTTTGATGCATGTGGTTTAGGAAGTATCCAGAACCAGACCCGATATCCAATAATTTCTTTCCAACACCTAGTTTTTGAATTTTGCGAAGCTTGTACCCCAGCATTATTTCTCTGGCTTTGTGGTATATTCCGTATACGAGCCCCTTATTGGTATCGCTATGTTCTACGTACTCTTCACTGTTGTAGTAAGGGCCTATGTCGCCTTCATTTGGTGCATTGTCCGTGAACTTAAAGCCGCACGATTCGCACTCATGAATATCAAAAACTTCTTTTGATACTAACCAATCGGGCACTTTTTTAAAAAGCTTAAATCCATTATGGTTACAAACTGGGCACGTATTTATAGAAAATGAAGTAGACAATTATTCTTCCTTTTAGTATGTGCAAATAACCGTTTTAATGGCTCGTGGAACAAATATCCTCAATTATTTATAGTAGGAACCAACGTTTGTTTTGCTCTATTCGTCTTCTCATTGATAGTATCTGTAGAGTTTATGAACTAAATATTTATTTTCGCCGATACTTAAGAATAACACTCAATATTAACCGAATGAATAATTTTAAAAGAATAAACACCATCTTTGGGTGGGTTACTTTCCTTATTGCACTGGGGGTATACATCCTTACACTTGAGCAGTCCGTGAGTTTATGGGATTGTGGAGAGTTTATTTCAGCATCTTATAGATTACAAGTAGTTCACCCTCCAGGGGCTCCTTTGTTTTTAATGCTGGGAAGATTATTTAGCATTTTTGCAGAGGCGGGCACCAATGAGGTAGCTATCGCAGTAAATATGCTAAGTGCAGTTGCGAGTGCTGCTACTGTGATGTTTACATTTTGGATTACTTCACATTTTGCTAAAAAAATATTAAAAGTAGACTTAAACACCTCATCTGTAAATTTAGGAGATGCTATTGGAATAGTAGGTTCTGGTCTTGTAGCTGCTTTGGCTGTTACATTTATGGATACATTTTGGTTTAGTGCGGTAGAAGCAGAGGTATACGCAGGATCATCTTGTTTTATGGCCTTGGCTTTTTGGGCTATTTTGAAGTGGGAGAAAGTAAAAGACGAACCTCGTTCTGATCGATGGATTGTTTTTATAGCGTACATAGTTGGGTTAGGTATAGGTCTTCACCTCCTTAATATACTGGTAGTGCCCGCTGTATTTTTATACTACTTTGTAAATAAGTATGGTACATCCGTAAAGAATGTTTTAAAAGCAGCTGTGATTGGATTTGGTTCCATCGCTTTATTGCAATGGGGTATAATACCACTGACACCTGCAATAGGTGCTTGGTTTGATATGATTTTTGTTAATAGCCTTGGATTGCCGTTTAACTCTGGGGTATTGTTCTTTATGGTACTCATCTTTGTAGCGGTTATTTTTGGCTTGAGATACACAGCTAAAGTCAACAAGCCGATTGCCAATCTAGTTATCCTTTGCTATGCTTTTATCATGATAGGGTTTAGCTCCTACTCAATGGTAGTTATTCGTTCCATTGCAGAGCCTGCTATAGATATGAATGACCCTCAAGACGCGCAGAGTTTACTGAGCTACATTAATCGTGAGCAATATGGTTCCAGACCATTGGTTTATGGCCCGTATTGGAATGCTAGGCTGACGGCTATAGATGATGGAAATACACAATACAGACGTGGTGAAAATGAATATCAAGAGGTTGGTACAAAGCAGGCGCCTGTCTATGATGACCGCTTTTCTACTATTCTACCTCGGATGGGAGATATGTCTGAGAAGTCTAACTACTACCCCATTTGGTGCGGAATGGACGATATGTTCATGAAAATAAACAGACTGGAGCAGCAAACCAAAGCAGACCCTTCTAATACAGAACTTGCGCAACAGCTTGCTGTTGCGAAGCAAACAAAACCAAAGTTCAGTAATAACCTGAAATTTATGTTCAATTATCAAATGGGTTGGATGTATTGGAGATACTTCATGTGGAATTTCGTTGGAAGACAGAATGATTTGCAAAATGTTACAGGAAATAGTCAGCATGGCAATTGGATATCTGGTATTGATGGTTTTGATGAGTGGAGACTTAATGCACCAATGGAAGTGCCAAGTGACATGCAGTACAATAAAGCAAGAAATACATACTACTTCTTACCATTGCTATTGGGATTACTCGGAATATTCGTAATGTATAAACGTAGCAAAATGGATTTTTATACCGTGCTTGTATTGTTCTTATTTACAGGACTATTGGTCGTGATTTATCTAAACCAACCGCCAATGGAGCCAAGAGAGCGTGATTACACATTTGCAGGGTCTTTTCAGACGTTCTGCATATGGATAGGCCTAAGTGTCCTGTTTTTTGTAGATGTACTCAAGAAATATGCCAACAAGACGGTAATCGCTTCTGGAGCGACAATCCTAGCATTATTTGCTGCACCCTTCCTTATGGCATCTCAAAACTGGGATGATCACGATAGGTCTGATAGATATTTAGCTATATCCTTTGCTAAAAATTACCTGAGTAGTTGCGAGCAAAATGCGATATTGTTCACCAATGGAGATAATGATACTTACCCACTGTGGTACGCACAAAATGTAGAAGGATATAGAACAGATGTGAGAATAATCAACTTAAGTCTTCTTCCTACAGAATGGTATAGCAGTGCATTGAGGCATAAGGTATTTGATTCTGAAGCATTGCCAATGAGTATACCTGCGGATGAGATGGTATCTGGAAAGAGAGATTATGTGAGATTCTATGACAATAAGACTTTCCCTCAAAATCAATTTTACCCGCTTGATCAAGTGCTAAGCTACGCTACTTCTAATGATGATCGTAAGAAAGAGTATATTTCATCTCGAAGCGAAAAAGATAATTATTTCCCGGTTAAAAACTTTAGTTTAGAAGTAGATAAAGAAGCTGTTATAGCAACAGGCTATATCCCAGCAAAGGATACCGGAAAGATAGTAGACAAAATGTTCTGGAACATAGGTAGATCAGGGCTTAGCAAGGGTGACCTTGTGGTGCTAGATGTAATTGCCACAAATGCCAAAACAGGCTGGAAAAGACCTATCTATTGGACCACTACTACGGGTTCTTCTGTATACTTAAATTTAGATAAATATCTGAGACACAACGGACTTACTTATCAATTAATACCAGTAGAGGCAAGCCGAAATTTACGAGGAATGGACGATATGGACCTTCTGTATAAACGTCTTATGGTAGACTATGAGTGGGGCAACATGGATAAGGGGGAGTTGTTTTTAGACGACAAAGCACAGCTGGTTCCGAGAAACTTAAGAGCCTTATTTGTACAAGTAGCAGATTTTTACTCTCGCAATGGCGATATGGAGAAAGCGACAGCTTTGATAGACAAGTGCAATAGCTCGATGCCAGAAAAGGTATTGCCCATGCGCCTGAATCTAAAAGCCCTCAGTGCAG
The DNA here is from genome assembly GCA_913054375.1 of uncultured Bacteroidota bacterium. Taxonomy (GTDB): domain Bacteria; phylum Bacteroidota; class Bacteroidia; order NS11-12g; family UBA9320; genus UBA9320. Next base: position 30,823 of record CAJXIQ010000005.1, on the reverse strand, counting down.
ATATATACTACAGAGCAGGCCAGGTAGAAAAAGCAGATTCATTTACTACGGATATAGGAAATAGGGCATTTGAAATGGCCAATTACTATGGTAAGTTTAAAAGTAAAGGAATACAAAGCGTAGAAAGAGATAGACGCGACAATCTGGATATACTTCGTAACATTGGTGCCCTTACACGAGAGTACAAACGTGACGATTTAAACAAGAAATATACAGACTTATACAACCAGGCAAATACCGTCTATTAACGAATGAGTAAAGAAGGGATAGTCATTGGTTTTCATGCAGTAGAAGACTTGTTGAATAGTGGTGTCACTATCGGTAAAGTGTATGTGAATAACCAGGCAGATACAAGAAAAATAGGAGTGTTGCGTCAGTTAGCAAAAGCAACGGACACTCCATTTTCTATGGTTCCCATAGAAAAATTGAATCGTATCTCGAGAGCGAGCCACCAAGGTGTTATTGCTATAAAAAGTCCAATAGAGTTTGTTCCGCTGGAAGAAACCATAACAAGAATGTTTGAAGAGGGGAAACCACCAAAGGTATTGGTGTGCGATGGAGTTCAAGACATTCGAAATATCGGGGCTATTTCACGCTCATGTTTGGCATTTGATGTAGATCTAATGATTGTAGGAGTAAAGGCAAATGCAGAGATTGGAGAGGGCGCTATAAAATCATCTGCGGGAGCACTGCTCAAATTGCCAGTGGCAAGGGTGAGTAGCCTGAGCAATACATTGGAGTACCTGAAGAGTTGGGGAATACCTCAGTTAGCCGCCACGGAGAAAACAGAAGACATACTTTCTGCAGATTCATTTAAGAAACTGGACTCATATGCGCTGTGGATGGGCAATGAAGATAAGGGATTGTCCAGAGAAAGACTCGCACTAATGGACACCACTGTACGCATAAATATGCCGGGGGGTATAGACTCTTTGAATGTATCAGTAGCAGCAGGGATACTGCTTTATCATATAAGCTCCTTTAAATAAGGGGTTTAGGGTATTTTAGCGGAAGTTTGTCTACTTGAAATAAAAATATATTTTCGCATCACGATAAAGCACTCTTTTTTGATTGTGTATATCAGTATTAATTTAATAAAATTTTTAACGAAATGTATTGGACTTTAGAACTTGCATCTTACTTAGATGACGCACCTTGGCCAGCAACTAAGGATGAGCTAATTGACTTCGCTATCCGTACGGGGGCCCCGCTTGAAGTAGTAGAAAACTTACAAGAATTGGAAGACGATGGAGAGCCCTTTGAAACAATTGAAGAAATTTGGTCAGAGTATCCATCCACGGATGACTACTTTTTTAACCAAGACGAGTTATAACACTCTTTAACATAACAAATTTGAAAAGCCTTTCTACTACTGTAGAGGGGCTTTTATGGTATACGGACCATGACTTATGAGTAATTCATTGCCTTTTATCCAAGGATTCATAGACTTAAGTATATGGTAGTTTGTCTCAATAGAGCGCGCATACTCTGAAATATTTGGTATATCCTTATCTACTAAAATAGGGACAAAGGGTTCGCTGGCATAGTAGTCCTTATCTTCTATATGAAAGCCAAAGTCTAACGGGGTGTCAAAAATCTGTTTTAGAGCAAGTAAACGAAACATGTAGCGAGAGGTTTCTGTATTGAGGTGCAGGTCGTAATAATCGTCTACAAGCTGTTTCGCAAGGTCTCTTCGTATACCTGCCATTCCTCGGTTATATGATGCAGCGGCAAGTGACCAACTGCCAAAGCGTTTATATGCCGCTGTGAGGTAAAGACATGCTGCTTTGGTGCTTTTTTCCAAATGCAATCGCTCGTCTACTTGATTATTTATTCGTAGTCCGTATTCTTTTCCGCTTGATTCCATAAACTGCCATACTCCTTTTGCTCCAATGTGCGAGGTGACGTTTATAAGACCACTCTCAGCTACTGCTAAGTACTTGCAGTCATCTGGTATGCCGTATTGTGCCAAAATGGGTTCTATAATGTTAAAAACACGTTTACTTCGCTTCAACATTAGCATAGTATTGCTTTGCCAGTAGGTGTTTACCAATAGTTCGCGGTCTAGTCGTTCTTTTATTCCGTATTTATTTAAGGGAAGGGATTCTTCTGCAAAAGACAGGTGGCTTGGTATTGGCACAGGATATACCTGGATGCTTTTTTCCATTTTTAAGGCTTGATCTTCTTTTTCCGTATCCTTGGATGAAATGAATAGAAGACTTGCGGTAGTAATTGCTAAGACGAGTATTGTTGCATTTTTGAGCATTGTTGTTGTTCTAAAAAATCATTCCTAGCTCTAGGCTTAGGCTTCGGATAGCTCCACCAGAACCTGTTGCTGGCTTGAGATCCTCAAAACTAATATCCTTGTTGGCATTAGCCAATCCTAATTTTCCACCGATCTGGAAACCTACTACGGTTCCTTGTATGGTATAGTATGCCGCAATTCCGGTATCCAGCGGTCGCATGCCTATATCATTGAGATAGGCTTTTTGTTGTTCCCCTTTGAAAACAGAGGAGAGCCCCAAATAGGAGAGATACGGACCAAATGATAGGGTCTGTTTATTATCCAGTCTATAGGCAGGCATGGCTGCAAAGTCAAGGTAGAATAGTGCTATTTTAGAATAGCCAGTGTCGCCATTACTGAAGCGCGAACCTCTGAAACTAGCCGCATATTCGGTGTATAAGCTCCACGCTTTTTCTTGATTGATGTGGTAATATGCCCCAGCAGTATAGCCAAACTTGGGCCTTGGGTTTTGCAACTCGTTGCCCAAAAGTGTGGAAATATTTATACTCGTTTTTATTCCCAGCTTATGGCTATTGGTCTTGGCACCTTGTGCAAAAGTGCTCAATACACCTAGGGATAATATGGCTAGAACGAGTATTCGCATTATATTTTTTTACCTTTTAGCGCTTTGTTAATTTGTTTGTCCATCACTTTTTCAGCAAACTGACGGGAGTAATTATTGAGCTCATCTGTCATAGAAACGATTAAATTTTTGTCTTTAGCACCTATAGCCTCTTTTATTTTGTCCATTCGTTGGCGTATGACCGTTTCGCTTTCTTGATTCAATAATTCTCCATTTTCTCGGATGAATTTTTCTGTAGCATAAATTAATTGATCTGCCTCTGTAGTAGCCTCTGCTAATCCACGTCTGTCCATATCTTCTTGAGCATTGGTGATACTCTCTTGTAGCATATTCTTTATTTCTTCGTCAGAAATTCCGTATTGTGGTTTCATCTGTACTTCTTGCTTTATGCCGCTTCTTTTTTCTTCAGCAGTTACTTGCAATATGCCATCGGCATTGAGCATAAAGGTCATTTCCACCTTGGGCAAACCTGCTGGCATGGCGGGTATCCCTTGTAGTATAAACTCGCCGAGTTTTCTATTGTCTGTTACCATCTCACGCTCACCTTGATATACGTTTATGGCAAGGTTTATTTGGCCATCTACACTAGTCGTATATTCTTTGCGTAGCTTAGTAGGTATCTTATTGTTACGCGGTATTAGTACATCCATAAGCCCACCCAGTGTCTCTATGCCTAGAGATAGTGGAGTTACATCTAGTAGCAACATGTCTTTTCTATTGCCAGCTAGTATGTCTGCTTCTATTGCGGCTCCCATGGCTACTACTTCATCTGGATTCAAATCATCGTTTACTTTAGCAGAGCTAAAAAATTTTTCTACAGTAGATTTTACTAATGGGGTACGAGTGCTCCCACCTACCAAAATCACTTCTTGTACATCTGCAACGGAGAGTTCGGCATCGTATATAGCGTTTTGGCAACTTTGCATTGTCTTGTCTATAAGTGGCTTAATGGCGTCATTAAGTTGCTCAAGGCGTATGCTTAGGGTAAAATTCGTTCCTTGTATCGATACCACTTTTTGAAAAGACGTTGTAGTGCTCAATGCCTTTTTGGCTTCTTCTGCCGTGAGGCGAAGTATCTGCCGGTTGCTAGCGGTCAAGTTTTTTAAGTCATATTGCTTAGACCAGATATCCACTATTGCTTTGTCAAAATCATCTCCACCAAGATACGTATCCCCGTTGGTTGCCAGTACCTCAAAAATGCCGTTTTGTATGTATAGCAGAGAAATGTCGAAAGTGCCACCACCCAAGTCATATACGGCTACTGTTTTACCTTCATCACCTGTTAAGCCTATGCCGTAGGCCAAGCTTGCTGCAGTAGGTTCGTTAATAATACGTAGTACATCCATACCAGCGAGTTTGCCGGCATCTCTTGTTGCTTGACGCTGTGAGTCATTGAAATATGCAGGAACGGTAATTACCACTTTATTCACCCTGTTATTCAGTTTTTGCTCTGCAATTATTTTCAGGTCTTTGAGGATATAAGAGGAAAGTTCTATGGGCGAATATTGTTTATTGGCAATTTTCACTTTGACCAATTGATCTTGGTTATCTATTATCTGGTAATTTAGGTTGTGGTTTAGATCTTGCAAGTCTGTGTAGCTTTTCCCCATTAATCGTTTTACGGAGTAGATGGTGTTTTCTGGCTCATTGACCAATTGTGCGATAGCCTTTTTGCCTACATGTATAGCATCCTTTCCGAAATATAAAGCGCTGGGTACGATGCTATCAGAATCATTTGTAATGCAGTACGGAAGTCTATCTGCGTTATTTATAGTCGCTATAAGACTATTGGTAGTGCCTAGATCTATGCCGATTACAGCTTCGCTTTTAGCTACCGTACCTGAGTTTAAGTCTATCGAAATTTTGGCCATGACGCAAAGGTATTTATATTGTATTCAGAGAATTAAGAATTAGCAGTATAAATTTGTTTGAAATAAATTGGAAACAAGGGAGATGGTCTTGTTGTTTATTGGATAAAATGATAAATAATCTGGTTCTTTTTGATGGCGTATGTTCACTCTGTAATGCGAGTGTAGATAGTGTAATGCGAAAGGAAAACGGGAATGCCTTAAAATTTGCCTCGCTACAATCAGATATAGGTAAGGAAATAATAAAAAAGTGTGGCTTAGAGCAGGTGCCTGATAGTATCTTGTTCTATTCAGAAGGTACTTTGTACGCTGAATCAGATGCTGTGTTGCAAATAGTGAAATTTTTAAAAATGCCTTATAGCTGGTCTGTTGTTTTTAGGCTGGTTCCCCGTATGGTGAGAGATGGCGCCTATAGGCTGATAGCAAGGAATAGATACAGGTGGTTTGGTAAACGAGATACTTGCCGAGTACCCACTGTTCAGGAGCGAGAAAAGATTCTAGGTTAATTTATTAGCCAACTGCCCGCAGGCTGCATCTATATCTTTGCCACGGCTTCTTCTCACATTTACAATTACTTTTTTGCTTTCCAGGTAGTTTGCAAAACGTTCGATTTTATCTGCAGAGCTTGATACAAACTCCGCAAGATCAATTGGGTTGTACTCTATCAAGTTTACTTTACATGTTATTCTTTGACAAAAGGCAACGAGCTCCTCAGCCTCCAGTGGATCATCATTAATATCATTAATAACACAATATTCTAAGGTAACGCGTGTTCCTGTTTTGTCATGGAAGTAATTAAGTGCCTCTACTAAGTCATCTATCGAGTTGGTATCTGTAATCGGCATTATTTTAGCACGCTGCTCATTATTAGCAGAGTGTAGCGATAGCGCTAGATTGAATCGCGCTCCATCATCGCCCAATTTTTTTATCATTTTAGCAATGCCTGCAGTGCTAAGGGTAATGCGTTGTGGGCTCATGCCAAGGCCATCTGGCGCATTTACGCGTTCCATGCCCGCCATAACGTTGGCGTAGTTTAGAAGCGGCTCTCCCATGCCCATAAGCACTATATTACTGAGGTTGATTCCGTATTCTTTCTGAGCTTCTTCTCTAAGTATTGCTACTTGGTCATACATTTCGTCTGCACGGAGGTTTCGTTCTCTTTTAAGAAAGCCAGTAGCACAAAAAGTACAACTAAGGCTGCAACCGACTTGCGATGAAATACAAGCGGTGACCCTATCACTTGTAGGTATTAATACACCTTCGACTAAGTGATCGTCGTTGAGACGAAAGGCGTATTTAATGGTGCCATCACTACTTCGTTGAGAATTAGCAATGGTCATTGTATGAAAAGTAAATTCTTTTGCAAGTTTGGCTCTAAAATCCTTAGAAAGATTGGTCATCTCGTCAAAGGAGCGGGCACTTTTTTGCCATAACCATTCCCAAAGCTGTTTGGCTCTAAATTTTTTTTCTCCTAACGTTTCGCACGCTTCTAGGAGTTCTTCTTTTGAAAGGGAACGGATGTCTTTCATAAGCACAAAGGTACACCAAGAATACGAGACGTACAGAAATGTACTAGTACTGTATTCCGTTTATGGTTAGTTCTTTTTTATCAGAAGGCTCACATCTTCCTATGATCTTAGCTTCTACATTGAACGTTGCGGCTATATCGATAAGTGCTTGTGCTTTGTCCTTGTCACAGTAGATCTCTAGGCGGTGACCCATATTAAAGACCTCGAACATTTCCTTCATTTCTGTACCTGTAGTCTGTTGAATGGTATCAAAAAGTGGCGGTATAGGCAAGAGGTTGTCTTTGATGATGTGTAGTGGCTTATCTAGAAATTTCATCACTTTAGTTTGAGCTCCTCCGGTACAATGTATGATGCCGTTTATGCCTTTTTTGAGTTCTGGATCAGAAACTATTGTATTTAGAATAGGAGCGTAGGTACGTGTGGGCGATAGCAAGGCTTTCCCGATGTCTACCGTTGTTCCTTTTAGTGAATCGGTAAGTGAAAACTGACCACTGTAGATGAATTCTTCGTCCGTATTTTTGTCAAAAGACTCGGGATACTTATTGAAGTAGGCATGATGTAGAAGGTCGTGTCTTCCACTCGTTAGACCATTGGATCCCATGCCTGCATTGTAGCTATTCTCATAAGTTGCTTGACCGTATGAGGCAAAACCCACAATAACGTCTGTAGGTTGAATGTTTACCTCAAGGATTTCGTTTCTTTTAGGTCTGCAAGCAACTGTGCTATCTACAATAATTGTTTTTACTAAGTCCCCTACGTCTGCAGTTTCTCCGCCCGTGAATTTTATATGCGTACCAAACGAGGCCATAGTTTCTATGCACTCTTCAAAACCATCTATGATTTCTTTGATTACGGCGCCTGGGATAAGGTGTTTATTTCTACCTATGGTATTGGATAGCAGAAACGGCCCAATGGAACCTGTGCAGATAATGTCATCTAGATTCATGACCAAGGCGTCCTGTGCTATACCTCTCCATACGCTCAGGTCTCCAGTTTCTTTCCAGTAGAGATATGCCAATGAGGACTTGGTTCCTGCACCATCTGCATGCACTATATTGCAGTACTCGCTATCTCCGCCTATGTAGTCTTCTACTATTTTGCAAAAGGCATTTGGGAAGATTCCCTTATCCACATTGGTAATTGCCTTATGAACGTCTTCCTTTTGAGAAGAAACTCCCCTCTTTTCGTATCTACTCAAGGTATATTTACTCTTCGGTATCTTTTAACAACCAGATTTTATTCTCTTTAATCTCAAAGTCTACATACTCTCTGTCGAATATGTTATATCCCAAAACAACGTCTCGAGATTGTGTCATTTTGCATTTAACCTTGGTATACACTTTGCCTTCTAATTTAAGATTAGGAAGGGTAAATGAAGTTCCAAAAATCTTAGTACCGTCTGATAATTTAATTTTATTTCCTTGGTCTCTGAAATCAGTTGTCTTTAACGCTCCAGATTTTAGAAGTTGCTCTACCATGGTTTGTGGTATTTGTGTACGTCTCTCTTCTCCGTTGAAAATGAATTTGATTTTCTTGCGTCCTACATATCCATAGAGGTTGTAGCTATCTCCTCTGCCTTTGGTTAATGATACGAAATCGAACTTAGCCAATAGTTCCTCTTCCGCTTTTTTAACCAAACGTATGCTGTCTTGTTCTGCTTTCGCATTCAGAAAACTATCGATGTCTCCTTTTGTCTTCAATAGAAAAGCACGTTGTTGCGCTAACAGGTATGGGCTGTATACCGAACCTTTACCATTTAGTGCCTCGTCATTGCGCTGGGAGTATTCCACTCCTATAGAGAGCACATCGAAATTACAGTTGACAACCTTCACAGTTGTACGCCTGTTTTGTTGGTGCTCATCTTCGGTACAGGAGCTCTTTACGGGTCCTTCACATGGGCAGTCTGTAACGAGTTGGCTTTCACCATATCCTCTTGCTTCAAGTCTAAATGGATTTATTTCCCCTTTTTCTACTAGGTATTGAACAGTAGAATTTGCTCTTCGTTGCGAAAGATCTTCGTTGTATTCGTAAGAAGCGCGACAGTCTGTATGCGAACCAAGTTCTACTGCCATTCTAGGATACTTCTTAAGTGTCTTTATTAGGTCATCTAGAATGGGTTGTGCATCTGGGCGTATCTCATCCTTAGCAAGATCAAAATAGATTGGAAGTACGAAAACATCGTTGCATGTATTTTTCATACAGAAATCTTTAACGTATTGGCAATCCAATGAATTTTCTACTCCTACGGTGCTCACATATTGTGGCTTGGCATCATAGTAATATGCACTACGCTTAGAAACTTCAATTGTGTATTCTCTATTGATACCAAGGTCTGTTTCGTAATATCCTTTGCTATCTGTACGTAGCCTTATTTTCGCTGAGTCTACGTTATTGCTTATCAATACAAACGCTTCTGATATGGCAGTTCCACTGTCACAGTCTGTGATTTGCCCTTTGAGCTTACATGCTATTGGCTCCATAGTAAACTCAAATATGTCGTCTTGGCTTTTTGTTCTGCTAGATGTAAAAAAACCATGTTCTTTGGTAGCATCTAGTATGATCCCAAAATCGTCTCCGCTAGAATTTACCGGGCTCTTCATGTTGTTTGGCACTTGCCAATCTGTAGGGCCTTCGCCATCTTTTACGGTCTCAAAAATATCTAAACCGCCTAAACCAGGATGACCGTTTGATGAAAAATAAAGTGAACCATCTGGATGTACATATGGGAACATTTCATTGTATTCTGTATTGATAGTCGGGCCAAGGTTTATTGGCTCGCTCCATGTTCTACCGCGTCTTACAAATGTAGAAACCCAAATGTCTTTCGTTTTTTCTAAAGTTGTAGTATCTCCATATCCTCCGGGTCTGTCAGAGGCAAAATAGATAGTCTTATCTTTGTCTGCAAGGGTGGGGTGACCAAAATTCCACCGAGCATTGTTCTCTCCTGAACAAAAACTGAGGGGTTCTGGGTTGATTTGCCATCCTTTGCCTGACTTACGTGCTTCGTATATTTTACATTTTGGTTGTTTACCGCTGGTGCCGTTGCATTGGGTAATGTACATTTTGGACTTTCGAGAATTAAACGTAGCTGATCCATCATTCCACTTTGAGTTAAGACCTTCTACAAGTGCGGGTTTTCCCCACTTTACTTTTCCTCGAGAACCTTCCAGTTTTACTACCCATACATCAGAGAACCCCCTTAATGTTCTGTCGTAGCTTCCTTTTGAGAATGCACCCTCTTGCCTGTCAGATGTGAACATGATTGTTTTGTTTTTTCTATCTGCCCACATCGGCGAGAAATCATCTGCTTTTTTATCATTTGCAGGTTTGAAAGAAGTTACGGTGTAGCGAGATTTTTCTTCCTTCCATTTTAGAGCTTGTTCGCAACCGGTTATCATAGGCTCTATACGCTCATCTCCAGGCTGCTCTTTTTGGTATAATTTGAAGTATTTTATAGCTTCTTCGTATTGTCCAAGTTGTTTATTTGCCTGGGCAATACGGTACTTGACCTCAGAATCTTTAGCTCCGTACTTTTCAGCTTTGAGGTATAATTTCAGAGCCTGCTTGGGCTGGTGGTTGTATTGATAACTCTGGGCGCCTCTAAAAGCAGCCGTTTGACGTTCATCTTTTGGCAAGTCAGTTGTGCTTGCTAACTGATCATACATGTCCGCAGATTCTGCATATCGCTTGTTATTCATGGCTTCTCCCGCTTTTTTCATAGTAGGCCCTCCACAACTACTCAAAATGAGAATAGTGGAAAGAAAAGCGAATGCTCTGATTGAATAGGTGATTTTCAACTTCATGGTTTATTCTAACGTCAAAAATCCAATATTCCGCATCCAAAAACAAATTAATAGTGATATATAGTAAAAAACCACACTTTGAAGTGTGGTTTTTTACTACGGGACAAGCTCTTACTTAATGAAAAGTAATTCTCTGTACTTGGGTAATTGCCACATCTGATCGTCTACAATTTGTTCTAGTTTATCTACGTGGTAGCGAATGCCATCGAAGGTTTCTTTTACATCGTAATGATAGGAAATTGCCTGTTTTTCGGCGCTTGTCATAGAATTTGCCTTTTTTCTAGCTTCTACCATTTCGTCTGTTTTTTGTTTAGCGGCATCTATATGTGTGGTTATGGATTTTAAGAGATCCATTTGAGCAGTTCCCGTTTTCAAGCCAGCATCTTTTAGAGACTTTACATTATTAGCCAATGTGGTAAGATAACCAATGGCTGGAGGCAATATGTGCGAGTAAACTAACTCACCCAACACTCTGCCTTCTATTTGAATTTTTTTGGTGTAATCTTCTAACATTATTTCATAACGAGCATGTAGCTCTTCTTTGGTGAAGATACCGTTATTTACAAACGTAGATATGGCCTGTTTGCTGATGTATGCTTCGAGAGCCTCGGGAGTATTTTTAATGTTGCTTAGGCCTCTTTTCTTTGCTTCTGTAGCCCATTCCTCACTGTAGTTGTTTCCTTCAAAGAGTATGTTTTGTGCTGAGATAAGAGCTTTTTTGAGTTCAGAAACAATGACCGTTTTTTGGTCTCCTCCTGCAGCAACTGCCTTATCTACTTGTGTTTTGAAAAGTATAAGTTGGTTTGCTACTGCCGTATTTAGTGCAGTCATTGGTTGTGCAGAGTTGGTAGACGATCCTACAGCTCTTAGCTCAAATTTGTTCCCGGTAAATGCAAAAGGTGATGTTCTATTTCTATCTGTGTTGTCGCGAAGGATTTCTGGAATTTTATCAATATTGATAGACTTCTTGTCATTGTCATCGTTCGTTGTTTCGTCATCTAAAAAGGCATTAAGTACCTCTGTGAGTTTAGATCCAATAAACGCAGATATTATAGCTGGAGGGGCTTCGTTTGCTCCAAGTCTGTGATCATTGGATGCTGAAGCAATACTTGCTCTTATGATGTCTGCATTGTCATGCAGTGCCTTTATGGTATTGATAAATATGGTAAGGAAGAGAAGGTTGGAGTTGGGGTCATTTCCTGGAGAAAGTAGGTTAACTCCTGTATTGGTAATCAATGACCAGTTGTTGTGTTTCCCACTACCGTTTATTCCTGCGAATGGCTTCTCATGGAACAATACCCTAAAGTGGTGTTTGTGTGCTAAGTCATCCATGAGGTCCATTAACAATTGGTTGTGATCTATCGCTAGGTTCACTTCCTCAAACATGGGAGCACATTCGTACTGACCAGGAGCAACTTCGTTGTGTCTTGTTTTAAGAGGTATACCCAGTTTGGCAGCTTCTATTTCTACTTCATACATGTAGTTGAATACACGATCAGGAATGGAACCAAAGTAATGGTCGTCCATTTGTTGTCCTTTGGCTGGAGCGTGCCCCAATAACGTACGTCCTGTCATTACTAAATCTGGACGAGCATTGAACATGGCTTCATCTACTAAGAAATACTCTTGCTCAATACCCAGTGAGGCAGTGCAAGAAGTTACTTTCTTGAGGAAATACTTACAGATATCCGTAGCTGCTTTATTTACAAGATTTACTGACTTAAGCAACGGAGCTTTATAATCTAAGGCCTCACCATTGTACGATACAAATACTGTAGGAATACACAAGGTCTTACCCGTTGTGTTTTCGTGTATGAATGCAGGAGAAGAAGGATCCCAAGCGGTATATCCTCTTGCTTCGAATGTGTTACGAAGCCCGCCGTTTGGTAAACTAGATGCATCTGGTTCTTGCTGCACCAATGCTCCAGCAGAGAATTTTTCTACTGCTTTACCATCTTTAGGTTCCCAGAAAGAGTCGTGCTTTTCTGCGGTAGATCCTGTTAATGGCTGAAACCAGTGTGTATAGTGTGTAGCACCCTTGCTCAATGCCCATCTTTTCATGCCAGCTGCAACGTGCTCAGCCATTTTTCTGTTAATGGTCTTGCCGTTGTTGATAGAATCACTTACCGATTCGTAGGCTTCTTTGCTGAGGAAATCGCGCATAGCGAAGTCATCGAAGACATTCGATTTGTAGAGTTCTGTAAAAGAAACTTGGTGTTTGGCAGAAAACTTGTTTTTTCTGTTTGTGGCTGTTTTTATTGAATCAAATCGCATTTTTAACACTATTTATAGTGCGAAAATATATTTTTGATAGAATATTAGCACATAATTAGATCATTATGTGAATAATTATAAAAAAAAGGATTACAAGCCGCCTTCTTTTAGCTTTTCAGCATTCTCTGCAATTTTAAGAGCGTCTATTACCTCTTGTATGTCTCCATTCATGGCAGCACTTAGATTATACAGCGTAAGATTGATGCGGTGATCGGTTACTCTTCCTTGTGGGTAGTTGTATGTTCTAATCTTTGCAGAGCGGTCACCTGTACTTACCATCGTCTTACGCTTAGCTGCAATATCTCCGTTTCTTTTTACCAACTCTATGTCATAGAGCTTAGCCCGTATCATGTCCATGGCTATTTCTCTGTTGGCTAATTGAGATCTTGCCTGTGAGCAGACCACCACTATTCCCGAGGGTTTGTGCGTGAGTTGTACCTTAGTTTCTACCTTATTCACATTCTGACCACCTGCTCCACCAGAACGAGATGTTTGCATATCGATATCTGCGGGATTTATTACGAGGTCTATTTCTTCTACTTCTGGCAAAACTGCAACAGTAGCAGCAGACGTGTGCACTCTACCTTGCGTTTCGGTCTCTGGTACCCTTTGTACACGGTGAACTCCTGCCTCAAATTTTAGAGTCCCGAAAATTTCATTTCCTTCTACCTTTACGATAATCTCCTTGTACCCTCCCGCTGTACCTTCTGTGATATCCATTATTTCGTGCTTCCAGCCCTGCGCATCAAAAAACTTAGAGTACATGCGGTATAGGTCTCCGGCAAAGATGCTTGCCTCATCTCCACCTGCCCCCGCTCGTATCTCTACCATGGCATTTTTGTCATCCTCTGGATCTTTGGGAACCAAAAGTATCTTTATTTTGTCTTCTAATGGTCCTTGCTTTCCGTTCAATGCCTCAAACTCATCTTTAGCCATTTCTTTCATCTCAGGATCCTTACTTTCTAGCAATTCTCTAGCTTCTGCTAGATTGCTTAGTAGATTTTTGTATTCAAAGTAGTGCTCTACTATCTTTTTTAAATCACTGTATTCTTTGTTTAGCTTCGTGAATTTCTTCATATCTGAAGCTACTTCTGGACTACTGAGTAGTAATTCTACTTCTATGAAACGTGCGTGTATTCCCTCTAATGTTTCGAGCATAATGTGGTGGCAAATGTACTTGAATACGATTTACAGTGGAAGATTCTGATCAAACTTCTTCTTCGAACCAGGATATCACCTTTTTTTAAGGATAAAGCGGACTAGCGAAGTAGCTGCTTTGTGAGTTTACTGCCTACTGAGTTATATACGAAAGCCTTACTGTAAGTTAAGATTCCTGCAGATGGCACGGTAATATTAAGTTCTACCGGGTTGCGTAGAAGTTTGTGGTAGGCTAATAAATGGGTCCCTTGTTTGAGCACAAATCTGTCGCCAAGGCTGAAAGCATCCGTAATGCCCGGATGAAAGTAGGTGGTAGCGAAGGTTGCGTACATGTCGAATTGATGAATGCCATTACTGGTATCAACTATATAGACGTTGTTGTTCTCTTCCCATAGTTTAGTGGGATTAAATGTCTGCCCGAGGATATTATTTAAGAATGGGGACTCTGCTAGCACTTCTCCTTTCTTGTTGATTTTGAGTAGTTTATATTGAGATAGGTCTACGATCCAGATATTATTATCGAAGGATCTTGCGACGCATGATACATTATTATAGTACAAGTCATTTAGCCTAATTTCTCCGCGTTGGTTGAGCATATTATCATAGAATACTATAATATTCTGATCATGGTAATAAACATAGAGCTCAAAAGGATTGGAGCAGTCTATACTGGTAATATCTCCGTATGCTTTGATGTTGACATTGGTTACGCGTTTGCCAGCAGCATCAAATTTATAGAGTGTCAAACTATTGTCGGATATATATTGATTTCCTTTGGCATCCATGGCAAAAGAGGTAATGGTATTTACTTCCGGAAAGGAAAGTGTATCTTGTGCAAATGTGACGACACTTGTTAAAATACTAATCGTTATAAGTATGTAATGTAACATTTCCTTCTTCTAAAGTAGCGTACGTGAATTTATTTATCCAATCTCCTAGATTTATTAAACGTGCTTTTTTGCCTATTGGTACATCGATCGGTTTATGACGGTGACCAAAGATATAAAAGTGGGTATTGCTAGTCTGGCTATGGTCTGTGGCAAACTGATATTGATATTCTTGTTCCAATGGAATGTCAAGTTCATCTTTCACACTGTTCTTTTTTCTGCTAGTTCGGCTGAGATAGTTGGCAAGACCTATGCCAGCGTTTGGATGTAGCCGATGAAATAGCCATATAGCAAGTTGGCTTCTGAATATGCTACGGATAAACTTATAGGCAAGTTCTCCTTTCCCCAGGGCATCACCGTGATGTACAAAGAATTGCTTACCGTGTAGTTCTCCTTCCCATCCCTCGTCTACAACTTCTACACCTATTTCTTTGGTGAGGTAGTCAAAGGTCCACATGTCGTGGTTGCCTTTGAAAAAATATATTTTTATTCCGGCATCGGTCATTGAAGCAAGTTTGCCAAACAAGCGTGTATAATACTTGGGGACTACTGTCTTGTATTCATACCAAAAATCGAATACATCTCCGAGTAGAAACAGTTGATCGCAATCTGGCGTAATCTCTGTAAGCCAACGCACAATTTTTTTCTCACGAAGTAGGGATGCTTCATAACTAGGGGTGCCCAAGTGAAAATCGGATGCGAAGTAAATTTTGCTCATTTAAGTAATGCGAAGTTAGCGGATTAATGTGCTTCTAACCAATTTGCTCCGTGACCAGCTTCTGCTATCACTGGCACTTTAAGCGGCATAGCTCTTTCCATTTCTTCTTTTATGACGATGGTTATTTCTTCCAGTTCCGTTTTGGGTACATCAAAAAGCAATTCATCGTGCACTTGTAGAAGCATTTTGGTTCCTATGTTCATTTTACTAAAGCGATTGTGAATATTGATCATCGCCAGTTTTATCATATCTGCAGCACTGCCTTGTATTGGTGCGTTTATGGCATTCCTCTCGGCAAACCCCACTACGGTCTGGTTACTGGAGTTTATGTCTGGAATAAATCGCTTGCGCCCCATTAGAGTTTTTACATATCCATGTTTACGACAGTATTTTATGGTTTCGTCCATGTAGGTCTTTACACCACCAAATTGCTCGAAGTAGGAGTCGATCAATTCTCTAGCCTCTCCACGTTTGATTCCAAGATTTTGTGCTAGGCCAAATGCGCCTTGTCCGTATATTAAACCAAAGTTGACACTTTTGGCCTTATACCGTTGATCCTTAGTTACATCTGATACTTCCACACCAAATACTTTAGCGGCTGTAGCAGTATGTATATCTATTCCTGAATGAAAAGCTTCCATCATTCCGGGATCTTCTGCAACGGACGCTACTATACGTAGTTCTATTTGAGAATAATCTACTGCAAGTAGTGTATGATTACCGTCTCTAGGTACAAATGCCTTTCGTATTTCCTTCCCCAAGTCTGTACGGATAGGAATGTTTTGAAGGTTAGGATTTGTGCTACTCAGTCTTCCTGTAGCTGCTACGGCTTGTGCATAGCTCGTATGCACTCGACCAGTGCTTGGGTGAATTAGTTTGGGCAAGGCATCTACATACGTAGAACGCAGTTTATTTACTTTTCTATTGTCTAGTATTTTGCTTACTATCTCATGATCAGCGGCAAGCTTGGTTAGTGTAGCCTCATCCGTTTTGTATTGGCCTGTTTTTGTCTTTTTAGCTTTGGGATCCAATTTCATATGGTCAAAGAGCACTTCTCCCATTTGTTTTGGACTGGCAATATTGAAGTTAGCACCTGACATTTCATAGATGCTTTTTTCTAGGTCTGCCGACATTTCTTCTAGCTCTGCAGAGTAGTGGCCAAGAAACGTGTCGTCTACTCGTATCCCTTCCATTTCCATGGCAGAGAGTACGGGTACAAGTGGCATTTCAAGTCGCTGCATGAGGTGCGCTACTTGTTTGTCTATCAGTTCTTGGTGTAGCTTGCCTTTCAGTTGTAGTGTGACGTCTGCATCTTCGGCAGCATACTCGGTTGCTTTCTCAAGGGGTACATCTCTAAAGTTGAGCTGGTTCTTTCCTTTTTTGCCGATGAGTTCTGTTATAGATACTGGCTTATAATTCAAGTATTTCTCAGAAAGCACATCCATTCCGTGTCTACCATCTGGGTTTACTAAATAATGAGCTAGCATTGTATCAAACTGTGGTCCAGCTATCGTTATATCGTATTTTAATAGAACTTTTAGATCATACTTCAGGTTTTGGGCTATTTTTTCTATGGTAGGAGATAAAAATAAGTGTTTGAATTCTCGCAGTATTGCCTTGGTTTCTTTAAAATCTGGAGGCATACTTACATAGAACGCTTTGCCTTCTTCGTAAGCGACTGCTAGTCCAAGGATTTCAGCATCCATTTCTTCTAGCGAGGTAGTCTCTGTGTCAAAGCAAAACGATGTTTGTTTTTCCAATTCAGCTATCAGTTTTTGTCTTTTATCCTGACTGTCAATTAATTGGTAATCATGATCTGTTGTAGCTATTGTTTTTAATTCAACTAGGGTTTCTTCTCTTTGAGCTATTACGGGAGATGCAGAGGTAGCAGAACTACTCGGTGCAAAAAGGTCTCCTTGAATAGAAGATGGAGCACTCATCGTTTCTTTGAAAACACGTTTAGTTAGTGTTCTAAATTCTAGCTCGGTGAATAGATGATTTATTTTTTCCTTGTTAGGCTCCTCTCGGGTCAATGAAGCTTCATTGAATTCTACGGGAACATCGGTAATAATGGTAGCAAGGTGCTTGGACATATACGCCTGCTCTTTATTGTCTTCTATCTTTTCGCGTAGTTTACCTTTTAGTTTATCGGTATTTTCATAAATGCCGTCCATACTTCCAAACTCTTTAAGTAGTTTGGAA
Organism: uncultured Bacteroidota bacterium; assembly: GCA_913054375.1. Lineage (GTDB taxonomy): Bacteria > Bacteroidota > Bacteroidia > NS11-12g > UBA9320 > UBA9320. The sequence goes on along the minus strand of CAJXIQ010000005.1, from coordinate 13,517 downwards.
GCCGTTTTGGCACCTACTCCGGGTACGCCTGGTATATTGTCTACAGCATCACCCATCAAACCTAGGTAGTCTATGATTTGCTCAGTGCGATCTAGTCCAAATTTTTCGCAAACTTCTTTAGGTCCCATTATTTCCGGTGGACTGCCGCCACGAGCGGGCTTGAACATAAGTGTCTTTGGGGTTACAGCTTGCCCAAAATCCTTGTCTGGTGTCATCATATAGGTAGTGAAACCTTCTTTTTCAGCTCTGGTAGCCAGCGTTACAATTACATCATCTGCTTCGTATCCAGGTTTTTCTATTAATGGAATATTGAATGCATCTATGATTTGGCGAATGAACGGCTCCGATCGTTTTATATCTTCTGGAGTCTCATCTCTGTTGGCCTTGTAGAGAGGGTATTCTTGCTTGCGAATGTTTTCAGATTTGTGATCAAAACATACGGCAATATGGGTAGGTTCATACTTTTCTAATACTTCAAGTAATGTAGTAGTAAAACCAAATATAGCATTGGTATTCAGACCATAAGAGGTAATTCTTGGATTTTTTATAAAGGCGTAATACGAGCGAAATATAAGTGCGTACGCATCAAGCAGGAATAGTTTTTTTTCAGATGACATGATTGATGGTCAAATGTAGAATTAATTATTTATGTATTTCATTTAATTAACCCGTTGAGGGATTATTCAGTGCTTTTACTTTCTAGTATTGTATGGTCTATGAGAGCATTCTCATGTCTAACATTACTGCGTTTTGTCGCTACTATTTTTTTTTGAGTAGTGATTATAGTACTGAGAACTAATCAGGTTTATATATATTGATTTAGTACCACCCATTTTTTTACCTTTGTATCCTTTAGAATATAAGATGTCGTTTATTCCAAAATACAACCTGATAGAAGAGCTAAAATGGCGTGGCTTGCACCACCAAGATATGCCGGGTACAGAAGAATTGCTCATGAAAGAGATGGTGGGCGGTTATGTAGGTTTTGATCCTACAGCAGACTCGTTACATATTGGGAATATGGTGCCAATTATATTGCTGGTTCATTTGCAACGTGCGGGGCACAAGCCGTTTGCTTTGGTAGGGGGAGCTACGGGTATGGTAGGAGACCCTAGTGGTAAAAAGGCAGAAAGAAGCTTGTTAGATATTGATACATTGAATCATAATGTGGATTGTGTTCACAAACAGCTTCAGCAATTTTTAAACTTTGATAACGGTGAGAATAGTGCCGAGATGGTCAATAATTATGATTGGTTCAAGGAGTTCAACTTCTTGGATTTTATCCGTGATGTCGGGAAACATATTTCTGTCAATTATATGATGGCGAAAGATTCTGTGAAAAATAGGTTGGAAGACGGAATGAGTTTCACAGAGTTTAGTTATCAGTTGGTTCAAGGGTATGACTTCTATCACCTCTGGAAAGAAAAAAACGTAAAACTCCAAATGGGAGGTAGCGACCAATGGGGGAATATAGTAACGGGAACGGAGCTCATTAGAAGAAAAGGGAGTGCTAGTGGTGATGTAGAAGAAGGAGCAAACAAAGGTTTTGCCATGACTGCACCCCTAATTACCAAAGCAGATGGAAGTAAGTTTGGCAAAAGCGAAGGGGGAAATGTGTGGTTAGATGCAGAGAAAACAAGTCCGTACGAGTTTTACCAATTTTGGATGAATACAAGCGATGAGGATGCAGAGCGGTATATTAAAATTTTCACATTGCACGACCAAGCATTTTTAGAAGGCTTGATAGAAGAGCACAAAGGAGCTCCGCATCATCGAGCAATACAAAAGGAACTGGCGAAGTATGTAACTACTTGGGTACACGGAGAAGAAGGGTATGGCGTAGCATTAGCAGCGACACAAATACTATTTGGTAAAGGGACGTCAGAGAGCTTACGCAGTTTGTCAGAGAAAGACTTTCTTTCTGTATTTGAAGGAGTAAAAAGTTCAGAAATTAGTGATATAGAAGGAGTTAATATAGTAGATATGTGTGGAGACACAGGTTTCTTAGCAAGTAAAAGCGAAGCACGTAGAGCATTAAATGAAAACTCTGTATCGGTAAATAGTGAGAAAGTGACAGAAGATTTCAACTTCGCAGATACAGATCTTATCAATGGCAGATACATTTTATTGCAGAGAGGCAAAAAGAATAAATTTTTAGTAATTAAGAAATAAGGATGCTAACAGTAGACCCTAAAGAAATACCCATATCCAAGCTGCACCATTATCTGCTCGGGAGCATAGGCCCTAGGCCTATAGCCTTTGCAAGTACGATAGATAAGGAGGGGAATAGAAACCTAGCCCCTTTTAGCTTTTTCAATGTATTTAGTGCTAATCCTCCTATCCTAATTTTCTCGCCAGCAAGAAGTGGAAGGACAAATACGACGAAGAATACGCATGATAATGTGAAGGAGATAGCGGAAGTGGTAATCAACGTAGTTACCTACGATATGGTCCATCAAATGAGTTTAACAAGTTCGCCTTTTGAAGCGGGAGTAGATGAGTTTGAAAAAGCAGGTTTTACACCCATAGCTTCAGACACTATTCGTCCATTTAGAGTAAAAGAATCGCCCGTTCAAATAGAGTGTAAGGTACTAGAGGTAAAGGAACTTGGACAGAACGGTGGAGCAGGGAACCTAGTGATATGTGAAGTACAAAAAATACATATTGATGATGAGGTCCTTGATGAAAACCAAATGGTAGATCAACAAAAAATAGACCTTGTTAGTCGCATGGGCGGTAATTGGTACTGCAGGGCGAATGATGCTTCTATGTTTGAAGTAGACAAGCCTATTACGACGGTAGGAATAGGGGTAGATGCTCTGCCAGAGAAGATTCGATCTAGTAGGCACCTTACGGGTAACGATTTAGGGATATTAGGTAATATGCAAAATATTCCTTCGACAGAAGAAGTAAAGAACGCATTAGCTGTTACAGATACACCTTCACTTTCTTTGGCAAAAGAATTAATCAATAATAACAAACCGCAGCAAGCATACGCTGTTCTATTGCAAGTACTAAACGAATGAATTTTCAAAAATTATTTTTCAAATTCGTCATTGTATTGACGTATCTACTGAGGGTAACGCTGCTTGTGCTTCCAATAGCATTGGTTATAGTGACGACTAAAGAAGGCGGATGGAGATACGGTTTTACGTTTATCCAGAATAACTTAGACGTAGCATTTTTTGTTTCATTCGCTATTGGGTTTTTAGTAAGTATGTATCACGCCGTCAGTTTTGATGAGGTAGAAGGTGCTCCTGCTCAAAATTATATGAAGAGTCATCAAGTGGTTTACGTGAAAAGTGAAATAACCCTAGATGAAGTTTTGGTGTGGTTAAAAGCAGATAAGAATTATAAGGACGTAAGACATGATAACGGATTTATTACAGCACGGAAAAAAGTGCATTTTTTGAGTGCAGATAAAGTGCAAATTACAACAGATAAAGGATTGTATACCGTAAAAAGTAGTCCATTTGCCACGTGGTGGTTTATTGACTTCGCAAGAAACTACAAAACCGTAAAAGCATTGTCGAAATTCATAAAGTTTGGTAAATGAAAGTAGGTATAATATCTGGATCAGCCAGAAAGGGAAATAACACATACCGGGTAGCCCTGGCTGTAAAAAAGCAACTTGGTCAGGGAGAGATTGTTGATTTTCAAGACTATGACTTACCAAATTTTGCAGAAGGTTGGGTTAGTCCCCCAAGCGAAACTGCGTTCCAACAGCACTTAATCAGCACCATAGATAATGCGGACTTACTTATTGTGCTTACTCCCGAATACAATTGGTTTCCTAGTGCAGAGATTATTAATACAATTCATCAGCTAGCAGGTCCTGCGTACAAGCATATATTTGATAACAAGGTAGTAACTACTTTAGGTGTTAGTACTGGCAGAGGGGGTCGTATGCCAGCCGTGCAGTTGGGCTATGTATTCAATAAGATTTTCAATGTATTTGACTTAAATAGTATTACCAGCCCACGAACCTTTGAAGCTCAAGAGGTGCTTAAATGCATAGACGAAGAAGGCAATTTACTTGATAATGAGATGTTTAACAAAGGTTTTAAGAACTACCTAGACTACTCCATGAAAGTTGCCAATCGATGGCGACTAAGTGAATAGAAAAATTTATTTTGCGAGCACGTAAAATAAAAAAGTATGAAGAAACTATTTTTGGCATTAAGTATCGTTATTGGGCATTCAGCGTGCGCTCAAAACACTTCGTTTTTCAGATCCTTTAACAACGATTCCGCAGACCTTTCTGTTGATGCTTTTCAAAAAGGCAGTGGAGATTATTATTTATTATCTAACACCAACAGTGCAGGGCACTTAGATTTTCAAGTGACCAAAACGAACGGCTTAGGTTTGGCCTTATGGAGTTTCACTTATGGCGGATCACGTGATGACATGGCAACTGCAATGGCGCCAACGGCTGACAATGGAGTAGTCATCTGTGGATATACCGAGGGACTTACCTCAGCTAGAGATGCGTTTGTTACAAAGACTAATAGTGCAGGAGTTGTACAATGGTCTAGAACCATACTTACCGATAGCGTTGAGCAGTTCTCAGACATTACAGAAAGTATCAATGGAGATATATATGCTACTGGTTTTACGAACGAGGATACAACTGGGCTTAATGTTTTAGTAGCTAGGTTAACAAATTCTGGATCAGTCGTATGGGCAAATCATTATGGCGGTGCAGGTGATGATATTGGCAGCGCCCTCATAGAAGACCAGCTAGGTAGAATTATGGTAGTGGGTAGTACAATGAATGATTCTGTAACTATTGGACCTACCGGAGATAAAGATATTAGTATCCTAACATTAAATAGTGGAGGAACAGTACTCGTATATAAGAATGTAGGAACCGCAACTGAGGAGTACGCAACAACGATTTTACAAGAATCGGCAAATGAATATATTGTTGGCGGTAATATTGGGTTTGGTGGAGGAAACAGGGCTGATGGCTTTTTGATCTCTTTGGATACCAATCTAACACTATCGAATGGAGTCTTTTTTGGTTTAAATGGAAACGACAATATAGAAGATGTAAAATCAATAGGTGGAGGTAGTTTGATGGTGGCATCAGTAAGTGAATCGTCTTTTGGTACTATGACTTCTCTCGTTTTTGAGGTTAGCTTTTCGAATGGAGCGCAAAGCGCACTTTCAGTAGGAGGTATGATGAATGATGGAGGCGGAAGTACTTCGATAACAGGTAGCGTTGGTTTAGGGTATTCGTTGTACAGCTCGGGGAAGTCATTTGGCAATACAAACTCAAACGATTTATACCTTTCTAAATTAAATGCACAAAACAGTGTGGCGTGTATTCCAAGCAGTGAGCTCTTAGATTTCGGTAGTTTAAATTTTCTGGCTGATACATTCTCCACGAATTCGAATGCCCTATCAAGCAATAGCACGATAACATATGTACGTAAAACGGTGTTCAATTCTGATACTACATTTTGCTGTCAATTAGAGGCTAAAGTGAGCGCAGACACGATTACAATTTGCGATGGAGAAACAGCAAAACTTGGTAGACCGAGTATTTCAGGATATCAATACAATTGGACGGCTACCGGATATACAAGTACCTCGTCAAATCCATCAGTTTCCCCAACTAAAAGTATAGAGTACAAGCTAGTTGTTTCATCTTCAGATGGTTTGTGCGTAGAAGACAGTGCCTTGGTATACGTAAGAGTAAACCCTAGAAGAAATGTGACACCTCTTAGCGACACCTTCTTTTGCAAAGGAAGTGCGATAACACTTAATGGACCAAGTGGAATGATATTTTATGAATGGGACGGTACTTCTGGTAAGTCATCTAGCTCTGCTAGAGAGCAAAGCATAGAAGATACACTTTCATTGCGTTTCATTGATCAGAATAGCTGTGTGTACTATGATACCTTAGCGGTACTCCAAAAAAGCTTGCCGGTTTTTTCATTGGGTAACGATACGGTTATATGTGAGAATTTGGATATTACTATTAAAGGTCCTTCTGGCATGGCGTCCTATACCTGGAATGGTGATGTTTCAAGTATTGATTCGTTCACTACAAATGTACCTCAGGTACATACCCTGAATGTAATAGATAGTTTTGGATGTGAGTTTCAAGATGAGGTACAGGTATTGACTAACCCTATTTCGCCTCTTGATTTGGGCCAAGATACTGCGGTGTGCGAAGGAGAGTCCTTTGTGTTTTTTGGGAATGGTGCACTTACCAATTATAAGTGGAATGGTATGGTAACCAATAAGTCAAGTTTCACAGCCACCAGTGGGGGTACAATTGTAGCAGAAGCATACAACCGTTTTGGCTGCTCAAGCTTTGATACTGTAAAGTTATTCATCATTCCTTTGCCCACATTTTCTTTGGGTAATGACACTGGAGCATGTGACAACATAAGTCTGCAATTAAGAGGGCCAAGTGGTTTAAAAAGTTACACATGGTTTAACGGTACAAATGGTCAGACGTTTAATGTATCAGGTCCAGGGTTATATTACCTTGAAGTAGAAAGTCAAGACGATTGTATTTATATAGATAGTATGGAAGTTACTGTATACACAAGCCCAACGATAAGTCTTGGTAGCGATACATCCCTTAGAACACAAGAACCTCTATTGCTTACCCCAGGAGCTGGTTATGAAACATACCAATGGAGTACAGGCGAGTTAACCGAAAGTATCCTCGTAAAGGATAAAGGTTCTTATTCGGTTACCGTAACAGACTCAAATGGGTGTACGGGAACGGACGAAATGGAGATTTTAAGCGCAGCAAGTACATTTACATTGGACGGTGTTAGCTACTCAGTACATCCAAATCCAGTAGCAAATGTTCTCTACCTCACCTCAAACGGTGCTACCTTGCAGGGAACAATACAATTGATAGACAACCAAGGTCGTGTAATTTTAGAGACATACCTTAACGGTTCATCTACAATAGATTTGAGTAGTGTCGCTAGTGGACGGTACACATTATTCCTCAATACAGCGCATACCAGCGCACATTTCAATGTCATTGTTAAGCGTTAAGTAAACGAGAATGTCGATAGAAATCATTAATCTTACCAAAGTATATGGCAATCAAAAAGCCATTGACAATATTTCATTTAGCATAGAAGCTGGTGAAGTGGTTGGATTCTTGGGCCCAAACGGTGCAGGTAAGAGCACCACAATGAAAATATTGAGTGGATATATACCGCAGACCAGCGGAACCGCCAAGGTAATGGGTATAGATGTGACTACAGATCCATTAAATGTAAAACGCAAAATTGGTTATTTGCCCGAATTAAATCCGTTGTATGACGATATGTATATAGTGGAGTATCTACAGTTCAATGCAGATATTTATCAATTAAAAAATGCAAAGAAAGAGATAGAACGTGTAATACTAAAGACAGGATTAACCTTAGAGCGTGCAAAAAAAATAGGTCAACTATCAAAAGGGTACAGACAGAGAGTAGGTTTGGCTCAGGCACTGTTAAACGATCCTGATGTGCTAATATTAGATGAGCCTACCAACGGTCTAGATCCTAATCAAATGGGAGAAATAAGACGACTAATTGCTAGTCTTAGCAAAGACAAAACTATTCTACTCTCCACACATATTATGCAAGAGGTAGAGGCTATGTGCACCAGAGTAGTTATCATTAATAGGGGCCATATCGTAGCAGACGATAGTGTTGTTAATGTCAAAAAAGAAATGTCTGCAGGTTTAAAAAAAGTGTTAATACGATTTAGAGATGCCGTCAATAAACATGACTTGGCCAAACTCATAGGGATAGAAAAAGTCGTTCAAGAAGAGAGTAATGGATTTACTGTCACAGGAGGGAAGGATACAGATTTAGCGTCTGTATTATTCCAGTTTGCAGTAGATGCAGAGACAGTTATTATAGAACAAAGAGAGATAGAAGAGACTTTAGAGTCTGTATTTCAGCAGTTGACAAATAATGTATAGCATCTTTAAAAAAGAGATAAGGAGTTTCTTGAGTTCGTTAATAGCATACGTTGTTATTATCGTATTTCTGTTAATAAATGGGTTATTCACCTGGGTATTTGCAGATGGCAATGTCCTTTCTCAAGGGCATTCTAATTTGGATATTTTGTTTTTTATTGCACCATGGATATTTATATTTTTAATATCTGCAATAACGATGCGATCATTCTCTGAGGAGATCAAGCAAGGGACATTTGAAATATTAAGCACAAAACCAATCACAGATTTTCAAATAATAATGGGAAAATTCTTGGCGGCAACGGTTTTAGTGATTTTTGCCATATTGCCAACACTGCTTTATTTTTATTCGGTATATCAATTGGGCTTACCTAAAGGCAATATAGACGTGGGTGCGACTTGGGGTTCCTATATAGGCTTAGTTCTATTGGGTGCTTCCTATTGTGCTATAGGTGTTTTTGCTTCTGCAGTTACTCCAAATCAGATCGTGGCATTTGTACTTAGTATGTTCTTATGCTTTTTTATTTATGTAGGCTTTCAGCAGCTTAGCAGTTTGGCATTATTTGGGTCATGGGATAGTTTCATACAGTCACTTGGTATCCAGTTGCATTATGACTCCATTAGTAGAGGAGTAGTAGATACAAGAGACGTGGTGTACTTTGGTTCGCTAGTGAGTGTTTTTTTAGGTTTAACGTACATTGTACTAGGCAGTAGAAAATGGTAAAATTCAACAATCTATTTGCCAACAAGTCCATACTCAAGAGAGCTGTATTGCTAGGTGCAGCTATTTTGATCCTCAATGTGCTTGCGTCGCAGTTTTATCAGCGATTTGACCTTACCAAAGAAAAACGATTTACATTATCGCAGTCAACAAAAAACTTGATAGATAAGCTAGATGATGAAGCATACATAACCTTGTTTCTAGACGGCGAGTTGCCGTTGGAATATAAACGGCTGCAATCAGCCAGTCGGGATATGCTGAATGAGTTTAAATATGCTTCTGGTGGAAAAATCAAATTTAAGTTTGAAGATGTACTTGAAGATAAAGAGCTCAAAGAGAAGGAGGCAATATTACAAGAGCTATATGCCAAAGGCTTAAAAATAGAACGGCCGGAGGCTAAACCAGACGAGGCGCCAACAGATAAGTTTATTATACCTGCTGGAGTCGTCTACTATAAAGGCACTGAATATCCGCTGAACTTGTTGAAAAGAGAGTTTGGCAAACCGCTAGAGGTAGAGATAAATAGCTCCATAGAATTATTGGAGTACGAGATAGGAACGGCATTGCGAAAGGGGCTGGCAGGCAAAGAATTGAAACTTGCCTTTACTGCCGGACATGGGGAACTAACAGATCTAGAAACTGCAGATATTGCATCAACCCTTGGAGAGTTTTATGAGATAGAGAGAATTAATCTAAACCTGACAGATAGTAATTGCTACAAGATCTTTGCAAAGGATGTAGTAGAAAACTCGGACAAGCCGGTTTTTAGTGTCTTGGTTGAAGGTTTGATAAAGAGACTTCAAGAATACAGTGGTGTTATCGTTGCAAAGCCAAGAGTAGCGTTTACAGAACCAGAAAAATTTGTTCTAGATCAGTACATTATGAACGGGGGGAAGGTTATTTTCTTGGTCGAAAATCTTGTTGCTGAAACAGATTCCGTAGCCAAATACGGTGAAGTATCTACAAGTAACCACGACCATAATTTAGAAGACCTGTTGTTCCACTACGGGGTAAAGTTGCAGAACACCTTGGTTCAAGATATACAGTGTCACGGTATTCCAGCTATAAACCAACAGACAAATAGACCCGATTTCTATCCTTGGATGTATTATCCGTTGTTTAGTTCTTTAGATGACAATCCAGTAAGCAAGAACCTTGAAAATGTTTGGGGTAGATATGTTAGTACGTTAGACACTACTGCTAAATCTGTACTCAACAAAACGGTGCTATTACGCTCTTCTATTAACTCAAGAATAGCCGCAAACCCTGTGTTCATATCCTTGCGTGATCTTGATAGAAAGGCGAATAAAGCCAACTTTTCTAAGGGGAATAACATCACTGCAATTCTTGTGGACGGGGAGTTTACTAGTCCATTTAGGTACCGAGAAGGAGTGAAGCGTGCTTTTGATATCCCATACAAAGAAGGAGTGAAAAATAATGCGATGATCGTTATCGGCGATGGAGATTTGATTCGAAATCAAGTGACCAAGGATGGTCAAGTATATCCGTTGGGATACGACAGATTTGGGTCCAAGCAATTTGGCACACCAATAGAGTTTGCAAATAGCAAATTCTTTTTGAATTGTGTCGATTATTTGTGTGATGAGACGAACTTGATAGAAGTACGAAGTAAGGAGGTTATCTTGAGGCTTTTGAATAAAAACAAGGTAAAGAGTGAACGATTTTTTTGGCAATCGATCAATATGGTTATCCCTATATTATGCGTAGTTTTATTTGGCTTATTTAATGCGTGGTATAGACGTAGAAGATGGAAATAAATGAACAGAGCCGTGCTGATTATATCGTGCTTAATGCTCCTGTTTGCTTCTGAAGCACAAAACCAAAAATACCTAAGCGTTACTACTACGCCAGGTTTTCTTTTAGCTCATCGGGCTGATATAAAAAACCTAGCTGCTCACAATTGGGGTGTCGATGTATCCTACGAGTTGGACCGTACCAATACCGGTTGGGGTAGCCATTATAGAAAACCAACCATTGGCTTTGGAGCCCTGTATTACAACTTTGGAAATGCCATTACAGGCCATGCTTTTGGGGGAATGTCCCATATGAAATTTGGCATTCTCCTTACAGAAAAAGTAGACGTACGGTTTAGAATGGGAGCAGGTTTATCGTATCTTACAGAAAAATTTGATCCCTATGAAAATAGGCGAAACCAGGCTATTGGGAGTAACCTCAATGGGGCCATGCAATTTGGTTTATTGGGACATTTTGATCTCCCCAAAAAAGACTATTTAGAACTAGGTTTAAGTATCACACATTACTCTAATGCAGCTTTTAGAGTACCTAATTTAGGCTACAATATTCCAAGTTTGACGGTGCGGTACGGTTTAGGAGTAGGAGAAGAAGAGCCGATGGAAGAACGCGATGACGAACTTTCTAAATGGGTGTATAGAGGAACACTTATCTATGGAAGAAAGCAACGAAACTTTGCAGCACCACAAGATTTTTACAATTTTGGTATTCAGGTGCGTGCATTGTATAATTTATCTGAGGTGAGAGCACTACGAATGGGTATAGATTATACAGCCGATAAGACCTACAAGTACTCAGAAGACCCATTTTATCCATTAGACTCAATTACTTTCTTGCAAAAAAGTGAAGTTGCTATTGCCGGAGGATTCCAATGGTCATTTGGTAAAGTAGATGTGATAGCAGAATTGGGAGCGTATATATACAAACCTGCCGTGCTCAAAAATGCATTGAGTCAGCGTATGGGATTGGTATATAGAGTGACTCCTCACCTGTCGGCGCAAGGTACATTAAGGTTTCACAGAGGTGTCGCTGATTTTTTTGAAATGGGTTTAGGGTATACGTTATGAAGAAGTTTGTATACCTAACGATATTGTGCATTGGCTTTGGCTGCGGGGATAACAATAGGTGCCTAAAGTCATTAGGTGACGAGGTAGAGATAGAAAGAAACGTAGATGCATATTTCAATTTGCTATTCGTAGAGGACAGAATAAAAGTGCGCTTAATTCAAGACGCAACACAAGCAGGTAAATTGATATTTCGTGGCCCGGAAAATTTACTAGGAGATTTAGGGGCTGTCGTTCAGGATGGCGAGCTTAGATTAACCAGTAATAATACATGTAATTTTCTGCGTTCTTTTGATTATACGCTAGAAGTAGATGTGTATCTATCTCAGTTGAATCGCCTTAGTGTAGAGTCTATTGCAGAAGTAAGGTGCATGGATACTTTGGCCATAGACAGGTTGGAAGTATTTCATAACGCTCTTTCGGGTATAGACCTCTTGGTAAGTGGTAATGAAGTATATGTACAGTCTCGCAATTCTGCATCTACTGCATTAAGAGGTAGAGTAAATGTGTTAAAGGGATCCATAGAAGAGGTGTCCGATTTGGATGCCAAGGAGCTATATGCTAGCGATGTACTCTTGGATAGTCATAGTCCTTTAAACAGCAAAATAAACGCGTTATCAGGCTATTACTTGAATATATATAACGCGGGTAATATTGAGCAATTCGGAAATGCTACGGCGTACCAAATTATAAATGAGCAGACAAGTACCGGTACTGTGATTCAGAAGTGAAGAAAAATCTATTGTTGTGTTGAGACATACAAAGAACTAATGAGACTAAAAATCAACTATTCTTGTTTCGGGAGACTATTGCCACTTTACATTAATACTCTTAAACGTTAGGTTTTTCGTGAGGCTTCTGTGCAATCAGTATTTGATTGAATTCTTGAAAAGGTATTTTGGATACTGTTTTAAAGTGAGTAGTAAGCCATTTTTGAAGGTTAAACACGATATTTTCACCCACAGTATTTGTTGTTGTTGTGTTAAATACAAGAATTCCGTTTGCTGAGCACGCGTTTTTCAGATGCGTTAGAAAATCTTGAGATTCTAGTAGCCAAGAGTTTTCTAGCTCACAAAAAAGGTCGATGAACACAATATCAAAAGAGGCATCATTACTCTCCATAAACTTGGCAGCGTCTTGTACATGAAGTTGTGGATTTGAGTGGTAATCTGTTGCAAAGTGTTCTTTGTATAAGCGAATAATATCAGTGTCATATTCTACACCTACTAAGGTTCTGTTATAAGTATATTTCTTTTCAAGGAGGTGGAGTATGCTGCCGCAACCAAACCCAAGTATTAATACATTATTTGCCTGCCGAATAGGCTCTTTTATGTGCTTCATAGCCATAGCAAAAACCTTGTAACCATTACCAAAAGAGAAGTTAGCCTCTTTGGTATTGAGCATCTTACGGCCATTGCACCAAACTACTTCTAGGTAGTCGTTTTGCGGTGATGAGCAGCGCTCTATTGGGATATCCCACAGGTAGGAAGCGAGTTTTTTAATCAGGTTAGAATTCATTATAAAAAAAGCCTCTTGCTAGTCTAACAAGAGGCTTACTTTGGTATGCTTTGCAACGGATTAGTGCTGCACAATTATTTTAGAAACAGCTTTCTCGTTTTGTCCTATTACCTCCACAAAATAGTTACCATTCGCAAATTCTGAGGTATTAAGGTTGAGTTCGCCGTCATTGCTACCGTTTTCACTAAATAGTACTGTTCCTTTCAGGTCATATACTGTTAATGTGTACTTACCTTTTATAGAAGTACTGATATTTATGTAGCTATTGGCAGGATTTGGATATGCTTTCAGCTTAGCCCCTTCCTGATCTTGTTTTTGGTCTTTCTTCACACTTGAAAGCAAAGATTTGCTCTCCCATATACCCATACCGTGTGTAGCTGCATATATTCTTGGACCAGACCAAGACTTACTTTCTACCTGTACCAAATCAAAAACAGGTACTTTCGGGAAAGGCATATCTGGATTTACACCGTCTAGTACTTCAGACCAT
>CAJXIQ010000004.1 GCA_913054375.1 uncultured Bacteroidota bacterium | reverse complement strand
TCGAAGGCAAACTAAAAACCAACTAATATGGATAATGAATTTGATAACGCTCTGGACTACCACTCAAAAGGTAGACCAGGTAAAATAGAAGTAATACCAACCAAGCCTACACAAACTAAGAGAGATCTTAGTCTTGCATACTCTCCGGGAGTAGCAGATCCGTGTGAGGAGATATTCAAAAACCCACAAGACGCATACAAATACACTGCAAAAGGAAATCTTGTAGCCGTAATAAGTAATGGAAGTGCCGTATTAGGCCTCGGAAACTTAGGGCCATTGGCATCTAAGCCAGTGATGGAAGGAAAGGGCGTACTCTTCAAAATATTTGCAGATATTGACGTGTTTGATATTGAAGTAGATGCTACTGATCCTCAAAAATTCATAGAAGTAGTAAAGGCTCTAGAGCCAACCTTTGGAGGTATTAATCTTGAAGATATAAAAGCTCCTGAGAGTTTCTTGATAGAGGAGACACTCAAACAAGAGATGAATATTCCACTCATGCACGACGACCAGCACGGTACTGCCATAATAAGTACCGCAGGTCTAATCAATGCTTTAGAAGTAGCTGGCAAAAAAATAGACGAAGTACGTGTAGTCGTGAGTGGAGCAGGTGCTGCAGGCATTTCTTGTGTGAAGCTTTGGATACGTGTAGGTGTAAAGAAGGAGAACATCTATATGTTTGATAGAGACGGTCAAGTGAGTGATGACAGAAAGGACTTAGACCAGTGGAAAGAACATTTTAAAACACCTAAAAAATACAATAACTTAGCTGAAGCCTTAGTAGACGCAGATGTCTTTTTAGGCCTTTCTGTGGGCAACATAGTGAGCCAGGATATGGTGAAGTCTATGGCAAAAAACCCTATTGTTTTTGCATTAGCAAATCCAAATCCAGAAATTAAATATGATGATGCTTTAGCTGCACGAGAAGATGTGATCATGGCCACGGGTCGTTCTGACTACCCTAATCAAGTGAATAATGTGCTTGGTTTCCCATTTATATTCCGCGGCGCACTGGATGTACGGGCCACCGCTATAAACGAAGAAATGAAGCTTGCTGCCGTAAAAGCACTTGCAGAACTTGCCAAAGAACCGGTTCCAGACGGTGTGCTTATTGCATATAATAAACCGGAAATGAATTTTGGGAGAGATTACATTATCCCAAAACCCTTAGACCCAAGACTCATAACCAGGGTTTCGCCCGCTGTGGCTAAAGCTGCTATGGAAAGTGGCGTAGCTCGATTTGACATTACAGATTGGGAAGCTTATAAAATAGAATTACGTAAACGTATGGGTCTAGATAATAGGTTCTTACGCAATATTTCACTTCGTGCAAAACAAAACCCACAACGTGTGGTATTTGCCGAAGCAGATAATCCAAAAATACTAAAGGCTGCACACTCCGCTCGAGAACAGGGAAGTTGCGTTCCGATACTTCTTGGTTTTGAAGATCAAATAAGAGCATCAATAGAAGAATTGGGATTAAACCTTGCTGACTGCACGATAATAGACCCTAGTCGCTCACCAGAGATTACAGAAAAGTACGGCCAGACGTACTTTGAAAGAAGACAACGTAAAGGTCTTACTCTCTTTCAAGCCAAAAAGAAAATGCGTCAACGTACGTACTTTGGAAGTATGATGGTGGAACAGGGTGAAGCAGATGCATTCATCAGTGGGCAGAGTAGTAACTATCCGGATACGATACGTCCCGCACTGGAAATCATTGGTAAAGAGGAAGGAGTAGACAAAGTAGCCGGTATGTATGTTATTATGAGTAAACAAGGACCACTCTTCTTTGCAGATACTACAGTGAATATAGACCCTAGTTCAGACGATCTGGTTGATATCGTGAAGTTAGCTCATAAGATAGTAACTAAGCTACAAGTAAAGCCCCGAATCGCCATGGTAAGTTATAGTAATTTTGGCTCTGCCAAAGGACCTACAGTGACCAATATTCAGAAAGCCATAAAGCGTCTCCATACCGAAAATCCAGAAATACTGGTAGACGGTGAGATGCAAGCCAACACCGCAATGGATGCTGACCTAAGACAAGAGTTATTCCCCTTCTGTAAGCTTGGAGATGAAAACGCAAACGTATTTATATTCCCCGCGCTTAGTTCAGGTAACATCGCATACAAAATGGTGCAAAGTCTTGGTATATCTGAGGCAATTGGTCCCGTGCTTTTAGGCTTCCGTAAATCAGTACATGTACTACAACTGGGTAGCTCCGTTCGCGAGATAGTAAACATGATCAACCTTGCTGTGGTAGACGCACAAAGCAAAAAAGGGCTTTTTTAATAGGTATTGATGCAGCATACCGTTCAAATAAGTCAATTCAACTCAGAATACCACAAGGATGCTCGGCTCTTGAGAGCTGAAGTTCTACGAAAGCCTCTTGGACTAGCCGCAGACGACCCCGCGTTTAGTGATCGAGAAGCAGACGTACATTTTATTGCATTGGACAGCGCTAAAGTAGTTGGTATTGTAGTATTAGTGCCTGACTATAAACCAGGCGTGGGAAAACTCCGACAAATGGCTACCGCTAAGCATGTACGAGGCAAAGGATATGGAGTAGCACTAGTACAAGCATTAGAAAAGCACGCAACGGAAATAGGTATAGAGAAAATAGTCCTCCACTCCCGACATTATGCTGTTGGATTTTATGAAAAGCTTGGCTATCAAGTGACCTCAGATGTATTTCAAGAAGTAGGAATAAACCACTTTGTGATGAATAAGCAGCTCTGATATAACTACGCTATTACACGTAATTAAGCACCCTTAAACCACTCCACACCATTCTTAAAAATATCCATAAACTCCATTTCAGGAATATTCTTCATTAGGCCTTTACGGAAACGTTCTGGGTGACCCATACGTCCGTAGATCTGTCCAGAAGCGTCTGTGATGCCTTCTATGCCGTGTACAGATCCATTGGGGTTGTATGGCATATCTAGTGCCACACTTCCTTCAAAATCGATGTACTGTGTAGCTATCTGTCCATTGGCTGCCAAGTCTTTTACCATAGCATCATTGGCGTAGAATCTACCTTCTCCGTGAGAGAATGGCACGATGTACTTCTTACCTTTCATACCGTGCAACCAAGGGCTTTTGTCCGACATTACTTCTACATGTGCGGTTTGACTGATGTGCCTACCTATACTATTGAAGGTCATCGTAGCCGATGTTTCGTCTACGTCTCTAATTTCTCCGTAAGGAAGCAATCCTGACTTCACTAGAGCTTGGAAACCATTGCATATACCCAATACCAATCCTCCTCTAGCTATTAGGCCATGAACGGCTTCTTTTACCTCTGGGTTTTTCAATACAGATACGATATATTTAGCAGAGCCATCTGGCTCATCTCCTGCAGAGAATCCACCTGGTATCATTAGTATATTGGCAGTATTTAGCTCGGTTACAAAAGCAGAAATAGATTCTGCTATCGCTTCTTCACTGTAGTTCCTAAAGAGTATGGTTTGCACATCTGCTCCAGCGTCTACAAATACGTGCTCTGTCTCATACTCACAGTTGGTTCCTGGGAATATTGGGATGAATACTTTTGGAGTTTCAACACCTTCATTTTTGGTCAAACTATTTACTGCATTAGAAGCCATTCTACTGGTTTCTGAGTTTGTATCTATGGTTTTACTTGGAAATATGGGCTCCAATGTTCCTTCCCAAGCTGCGAGTAGCTCTGCAGTATTGAATTGCTCTCCATTGATAGTAAGTGAGTCGCCTTCTGTTTTGCCAAGCAACTCATATCCTTCTAGCTCCTTAGTAGATTCTAAAATCAAGCTACCTATTTGCGAAGCGAAACAGTCTCGACCATAATTGATATTGGCTCCAATTCCGTTGCCTACCATCATTTTGAAAACCGAGGCAGCCAACCCTCCCTCTTTGACGGTTTGAGCGGATACTATAGTTCCACTGCAAACGTGCTGATGAACATCTGCATATACTTGATTCAGTTGATTATAGTTTGGTATACCACCAGCTTGCGTATCGTGCTTAGCCAAGTAAAGATAGTTTCCTGCCTCCTTTATTTCTGGTGAAATAATATTTTTCAGTTCTCCTACTGCACATGCAAAAGAGATAAGTGTGGGCGGCACACTGATATTTTCAAACGTACCGCTCATAGAGTCTTTCCCTCCTATAGCAGCCGTTTCAAACTCCAACTGAGCTTCTAGTGCCCCAAGCAATGCTTGTAACGGCATGCCCCATTTTTCCGCATCTGTACCTAATCTCTCAAAGTATTCTTGAAAACTAAGCCTTGCGCTTTTGTGGTTTCCACCACTGGCTACCAAATTTGCGAGTGATTCTACCACAGCATAAGCTCCCATTAAAAAAGGATTTTCATTAGCCATAGTTGTAGAAAATCCCCAACTGGATATTGCCACTGTATCGGTAGATTTATTAAGCACCGGAATAGTATTTACACTCGCCAAAGCAGGAGTTTTTAAATATTTTCCGCCCAATGGCATTAGCACTGTAGTACGTCCTACATGCGAGTCAAAGTTTTCAATCAATCCTTTTTGCGAAGCTACATTGAGTTGCGAAAGTTCTTTTTTGAATTGTTCAACAGTCAACGAGTTAAATGATTGAACACCAGCATATTGATTGCTCACTACTTTGGTCGTCATACTCTTTTTTGTGCCTGCAGTGTCTAAGAATATGCGATCCAAGTCTACTATCATCTCTCCTCTCCAGAAGATTTGCATTCTACCGCTATCTGTCACTTCTGCCACCTCTACAGCAAGCAGATTCTCTTGAGATGCGTGTGCAATAAACTTCGCTACGTCTTTGGCTTCTACCACTACGGCCATTCGCTCTTGCGACTCAGATATGGCAAGCTCTGTTCCGTTGAGTCCTGCGTACTTCGTAGGTAGTTTATCCAAGTTTATATTGAGACTATCCGCTATTTCACCTATGGCTACTGAAACTCCTCCAGCACCAAAGTCATTGCATTTTTTTATAAGTTTAGTAACCTCCTGCTTTCTGAAAAGGCGTTGTATTTTTCGTTCTTCTACGGCATCTCCTTTTTGTACTTCTGCACTTAGCGTATTGATAGATGTTTGGTCTTGCACCTTACTAGAACCCGACGCTCCACCTACTCCATCTCGGCCCGTTTTGCCTCCTACCATAATCACTCGATCACCTGTAACTGGAGCTTCTCTACGCACCCAGTCCTTGGGTACAGCACCTGCTACATAACCTACTTCCATTCGTTTGGCTTTGTATCCCGGATCGTAAAGTTCTGCTACGTGCGAGGTAGCCAACCCTATTTGGTTACCATAAGATGAATATCCTTTGGCAGCTGTTTTTGTTATTTTTTTCTGTGGGAGTTTACCTTCTAGCGTATCTGCAATAGGCTCACGTGGATCCGCAGAACCCGTAACACGCATGGCTTGATATACGAACGCTCTACCACTCAAAGGGTCTCTGATAGCACCCCCTACGCAGGTAGATGCTCCACCAAAAGGCTCTATTTCTGTAGGGTGATTGTGCGTCTCATTCTTGAAGAGTAAGTACCAGGCTTGTTTTTCACCTTCTACGTCTACCTCTATTTCTATGGTACAGGCATTTATTTCATCTGTGATTACGAGGTCGTCTAACTTACCGTTTGCACGCAAATATTTAGCCGCTATAGTTCCTATATCCATTAGGGATATAGGCTTGTGCTCTCTGCCTAACTCTTTACGAAGAGCCAAATATCTGTTGAATATCTCTTCTATTTTATTGGCTAAGTCACCTTCGAACGTAATATCCTTTAGCTCTGTAAAGAAAGTGGTATGTCTACAGTGATCACTCCAGTAGGTATCGAGTACTTTAAGTTCCGTTTCTGTTGGGTTTCTATTTTCACTTTTAAAATAGTCTTGTGTAAATATAAGATCTGCCAAGTCAAAAGAGAAGCTCCATTCCTTGTGTAGTGCAGCTAGTCCAGTTTCATCTAAGTCTATAAATCCATTGATAGTAGGCACATTTTCCGGTTGTGGAATGCTCGGCTTCATCAATATATCCAAGTTTTTTTCGCGCGAGTCTACCGAATTAATTAGATAGTTTTTGAGCTCTACAAGCGTATCGCCATTCACCTTATCAAACACAAATAGCTTACCCGTACGAATCATTGGCTTGTTACCCGTTACCAATTGAATGGCTTGTTCAGCAGAATCAGCACGCTGATCATATTGTCCAGGCAAATACTCAGTAGCAAAGCTAGAAAGTGATGAATCTGCAGGATTTTGGATATGTACTATATCGACTACCGCATCTAAAAGTACATTGAGCAGCTTATCCCAAGAAGCCTCTTCAGCATCAAATACATCATATACTACATACTGCTTGAGGTTAGTAAGCGGCGTAAACTCTTGAAGCTCAGCAAGTACTTTTTGCGAAGCTACATCAAACTCAGACTTCTTTTCTACGAAAATTCTTTGATTCATGCTCATTTGATAATATGCGTAGCAAAGGTAAACGCTGCGAGGAAGTGGCATAACAGAAAGGACTGATTGTTGAGAAAAGGTTTAAACAGAAGTGTTATCACTATTTAGACTTGAAACAGAACGCCATTCTACTTTACATTTGACTTATGGACCCAAATCAAGAGAATCATTATGTAAATCGAAGCAATTGGCTTAGGGCAGCGGTCTTAGGTGCAAACGACGGCATACTTTCTACGGCAAGTATTATCATAGGTGTCGCAGCCGCTGGGGGAAGTCGTGAATCTATTATTCTTGCTGGTGTAGCCGGCCTAATTGCAGGAGCACTGTCTATGGCAGCTGGGGAATATGTTTCTGTAAGTTCACAAAGTGACTTAGAAACTGCTGACCTTGAGAGAGAGGAACAAGAATTGATAGCCTTCCCGATTGAGGAGGAACAGGAATTAGCCAAAATATATGTGCAACGAGGACTATCTGAAAAACTGGCAAATGACGTGGCGAGAGAACTCACAGAACATAATGCGCTAGAAGCACACGCCCGTGATGAACTCGGCATAAATGAAATAACACAAGCGAATCCTTTTCAAGCTGCTCTTGCTTCAGGTGCCGCTTTTGTATTCGGAGGAGCTTTGCCCGTATTCGTAGCATTTCTTGGAAATCTGACCAGGTTGATCTACCTGCAATATGGTTTTGCCATCGTATTTTTAATTTTACTTGGTGCAATAGCCGCTAAGGCTGGGGGGTCTAATGTTTCCCGTGCTATCATCAGAATCACATTTTGGGGCACACTTGCCATGGGACTTACTGGACTTATTGGATATCTATTTGGGGTAAATGTGGTGTAGTATTTCGTCATAAATAAGCATCTTTGCATCCTGAATTTATTGGATTCAATATTACAGCCTTCGGATCTCAAAAAACTGAGTAAGGACCAATTACCGCAACTCTGCGGAGAGATACGTGCCTTTTTCATTGAAAAAATTTTGAAAAACGGTGGACACTTTAGTGCCAACCTAGGTGTAGTAGAGCTCACTGTAGCACTGCACTATGTATATGATTTTGATTTGAGGGGATATCAAGAAAACCAACATCCACCCAGAGGGACAGACAAACTCGTATGGGACGTAGGGCATCAAGCCTATATCCATAAACTACTAACCGGACGTAAGACTGCGTTTGATACCATCCGAAAAATAAATGGGCTAAGTGGTTTCCCTAAGATGGACGAGAGCAATTACGACCACTTCGGCACGGGGCATTCGTCTACTTCTATCTCTGCTATTATGGGAATGGCCGAAGGAGCATTACTCAATAATGACAATAGCAAACATATCGCCGTAATAGGTGATGGATCGCTTACTGGCGGAATGGCTTTTGAAGCGCTCAATAATCTAGGGGTAAGCAAGGCAAATGTATTGGTTGTGGTAAACGATAATCAAATGGGTATTGATCCAAATCTTGGTGCTATCAATACACATCTTGCAGAAATAAATGGCATAACACCCAACCTCTTTGAAAACTTAGGAATACCATTCTATGGATCTACAGATGGTCATAATATATTGGAATTAGTACGCATTTTAGAAAAGCAAAAGTTAAAAACTGGACCACAAGTACTGCATATAAAAACACTAAAAGGAAAAGGATACGAACCTGCGGAAGAAGCACAGACTGATTGGCACAGTGTTAGTTATGTAAAAATAGATCCCCTCAAACCGGATACACCAGAGGTAAAACCGCTCAAATTTCAAGAGGTATTTGGACATACATTACTAGAACTTGCACAAAAAGATGAGCGGGTTGTAGGCATTACTCCTGCTATGCCAAGTGGCAGTTCTATGAAGATAATGATGGAGGCTATACCGCATCGCGTTTTTGATGTAGGCATAGCGGAGCAACATGCGGTGACCTTTGCTGCCGGACTAGCCTTGGAGGGCAAACGGCCATTTTGTAATATCTACTCTACCTTTGCTCAGCGTGCGTATGACCAAATAATACACGACGTAGCACTACAAAACATTCCGGTAATATTCTGTATTGACAGAGCGGGGCTTGTGGGAGCAGACGGACCTACGCATCATGGCACATTTGATTTAGCGTTTCTCAATGCCATACCCAATCTTACGATTCTAAGCCCAATGGATGAGCACGAGCTCAGGAATATGATGTACTGGGCAGTAGACTATACCGATGGACCCGTAGTCATTCGCTACCCAAGAGGTAGAGGGAGTAAGATAGCTTACAAGAACGATATAGAACCATTGACTTTACCTAGCAGTAGAATGCTCAGTACAGGTAGAAACGTAGCCGTTATTTCCATAGGTCAAATAGGTATAGAAGTACAGAAAGCAATAACAAATAACAACCTGGAATCTAAAGTATCGCATATAGATGCTCGCTGCATGAAACCCCTGGATTTGAAGGCACTCAAACTGGTATTCAGCAAATTTGAAAAGGTTATTACAGTTGAAGAGTCTTGCTTACTCGGTGGCTTTGGACAACACATAAAAACACTTGCTTTAGACGCTCAATATACAGGGAGTATTACCTCTCTTGGTCTACCAGACGAGTTTGTAGAACACGGAACTGTAGATGAGCTCAGAGCTAAATACGATTTGGATGCAGCGGGAATTGAGAAGACTATTTCTCAATTACTGCTACCACTCTAAAGCCTACAGTAGATTTTGGTTCAGTAGCAGGCTGCTCGCTTTCTACACGCACATCATAGCCTGTATCGTTCCAAGATCCACCCATCGCAACGGTATCGTCTGACACTAATTCTGCTACATTGCCTGACATATTGTATACGCCGAACTTATTGGGCCAGTAAGATTTGGCGGGAGCAATTATTGTATTTTCGTCACCTTTAGCTCCAGTTGCTACAACAACTAACTCATTCGTCCTGCGGTCAGTATGTATATATTCTGTACCTACCGCTTTATGATTACTTAAAAAACCACCATTTCTATTTCTCAAATACGGTCCATTCCAAGGATAAACAGACGTAGACATGTCACGTGCAGCTCGTATCCACTGCTTCTTGGTCGGAATGCAAAATGTAACTTTTACATCTTGATCTCTTAAGGCAAATATCTCTGTGAGCCAATTGGCGTAAGCAGTAGCTTGTTTTAAGGTCATTCCAACTGCAGGGTATTCTTCATATGCTGGGTGCTGGTAGTAATAGTCTACATACGGCTCGTTGTAACTTAACTTTTGTCTCCATACAGTTGTATCTAAAAGGTTAGCATTATATTCTTCCCGCCTACCCTCTTGCTTGAGATACACCAAGAACTCTTTCCAGTTCACATTGGTAATTTCAGTACTTGAAATGAAAAATTCAGAACAAGAGTCTATTTCCGCTGTTTTACCATTCATTTGACCATTGTACAAATCACAATTGAGGTACACCTTCCCTGCCGGCACCTTAACATAGTGTTTCGTCAGATACTTAGAATGTTCTGGCTTTTTGTTTTTGCCAAAAGCAAATATTAGAGGTAAGAGCAGTAAAAAGTATCCCAGTTTTTTCATAGTGTGATAACGAAGGCAGGAAATGTTTATTGTAGGAACACGCCTTGTAACGTGTTCCTACAATACCTAAATTACCCTATCCTGCTTATTGTAAGTACTACCTTCGAGGGTAGTACCTACAAAAGAAAACACCTACCTTTGGCCCCTTAATATGCAGTTCCACAACAAAACCATAAACCTACAACGCTACCCAAAGTCAACCAACCGCTCTTTGCGTCCGTGGAGTGCTGCAGATGAGCTACTCTTAGCACAGGCCCAAAATTTCGGTTTTGAAAAAAAGAAAATAGCCCTGGCTCACGATAGTTTTGGCGCATTAGCTACTGCTTTGCATTCTTATGCTCCTCATTCTATTATCAATAATCAATCGCAACTAAAAGCGACTAAAATGAACTTGGAATCTGCCGGGATAGAAACCAAGGAGTATGACTACAGTAGTCCTCTAAAACTAAAAATGGATAGCGTAGACATGGCTTTATTAAAAGTGCCGAAATCTGCAGAACTATTTAAACTATATATACAACAGCTGCATGCCAAAAGCCACGAGGCAACTGTAATCTTATGTGGATTTATGACACGTAATTTCACCCCACAATGGAAAGAAATAGCAGAACACTACTTTGCAGATGTTTCTCAAAGTCTTGCAGCAAAAAAAGCCCGTGTGCTTATTCTAAAAGAACCAAAAAAAGAGGTTGAAATGACCCCTTTGTTTCACTCGGTAAAAAACGATTTAAATCTTAGCCTTAAACAATATGCAGGGGTATTCTCCTCTTCTAAAGTAGATCCTGCTACGCAACTTCTGTTGGATCAATTGCCCCAAATCAAGGATACAGAAACTGTTTTGGACCTCGCATGCGGAAATGGCGTAATTGCTGCTTTTGTACGAAAAAACACACCAAATTGCCCAATTTATGTAGTAGATGACAGTTTTTTGGCCATAAGTTCTGCAAAATTGAATTTATCGAAAGACAACATAAGCTACCATTGGAGCGATAATGTGAAGGCCGTGAAAGATCAAAAATTTGATTTTATTTTATGTAATCCTCCTTTTCATTTTGAGTATGAAAACACCATTGACATAGCACTGAATCTGTTCAAAGAGGCAAAAGTAGCAATGCAACAAAACGGTCAATTCTATATAGTAGCTAATACGCATTTGAACTACCGGTCTCACCTTATCAAGATGTTTCGCCATGTAAGTCAAGTGACCTTGAGCGGAAAATATGAAGTAATTAAGTGTGAATTAAATTAGCCCTTAGCCACCGAACAAAATTTTTGGAAGTACAAAATTGAGACTACAAGTCCTTTGCTTGCGCAACTAGCTCTGCAAGGTCTAGCACTTCTACTTCACCTTCTTTATTGGCGTGCTTTATACCGTCTCCCATCATGGTCGTACAAAACGGACAGTTTGCAGAGATAATACTGGCACCGGTTTCAATAGCCTCCTCAGTACGCTCAATGTTTATTTCTTTGTTGCCTTTCTCCGCATCTTTAAACATTTGAGCACCGCCAGCACCACAGCACAGACCATTCTTACGACAACGCTTCATTTCAACTAATTCTGCATCCATGGCTTCTAGAATTCTGCGTGGAGCATCGTACACCCCATTCGCTCTACCTAAATAGCAGCTATCATGGTACGTGATCTTTTTGCCTTTGAATGGGTCTGCCCCAAATGTGAGTTTCCCCTCATCTATCAATTCCTGTAGCAATTGCGTATGGTGTATCACCTCATACGTACCCCCAAGACTAGGATATTCATTTTTTATCGTATTAAAACAATGCGGACAAGTAGTCACTATTTTGGTGATTTCATATGCATTCAGTGTTGCAATATTTGCCATAGCTTGCATTTGAAATAGGAATTCGTTCCCTGCTCTCTTTGCAGGATCACCTGTACAACTTTCTTCTGCACCTAGTATGGCGTAGTTTACACCTACATTATCTAGTATTTTTACAAAAGCCTTTGTAATTTTCTGAGCACGCTCATCAAAACTACCCGCACATCCTACCCAAAACAGGACATCTGCTTTCTCTCCTTTGGCTACTAGTTCTGCTACTGTTGGTACGTGTATCTGTTTGCTCATTTCTAATCGCAATTTATCTTTTTCTTTTATTAATTAGTGATGACCACGACCTCTTCTGCCCGTATGCTCATCTCCTTTTGACCCTGGTTTCTTTATTTTATAGGTAAGAGTCCCCATTACAAAACGTTGTACAGCATTGCTTTGATTCTGCGTAAAACTGTTGTTACTCCACCATCTCCATAGGTTTTGGTTTTTATCTAATATATCAAATGCACGAACTCCTAAACTCCATCGTTGGTCCTTGTCTATGAAATATGAAAGCTCCGAATTTAGAATGGGAATAGTTTGAGATCCTACAGCATTGTTAGCACCATATACCTCCATGCTCAAGGATGTCGCCCACTCTATTCTCTCTATCGGTGTGAATACAAATTCTACATCTACCTCATGATGAAAGAAGGCATTGTTGCTTATCTCTCCTACTCTTCCTGTTTGATAATTTAGCCTGTAGTCTAGATCAAGACTCCACATGTCAAACTCATTGAATTGTAAATTTGGACCTATAGCTACGGTGTGATTTCTACTCCGCAATTCTTTACTATTTTGTAGAAAATAGGATTGCCCAAAATTATAGTTGATATCTGTTCCGAAGGTAGCCTTGATAGCTTTTATAGGCCAAGTAAACCCTGCTGAAGTATTGGAGTAGATTCTATTTTTGAAATTGATAACCTCTGATACCGAAATATTCTCACGCGAAACAGTATTGGCATTGATTACAGGACGATAACTAAACGAGTTCCAGCCATTTATAAAAACTGACTTGCCAAGACCAAACATTCTCTGGTACCTCCAACCGTTGTTATACGTCATGAAGTTTTGTATTTGGATGTTTCCAATGTTCGTTCTAAATGGATTAGTACTGTCTATAACTGGGAGCATTTGCTCTATACCCGGTCTATTCAGATTTGCCCTTAAATTAAAATGGAAATTATACTTATGCGGCTTATTGCTCCGTAAAAACATATACGGGATAAAGAAGACTTGATTGAAATCGTATTGATATTCTCTATCTGTAGTAAACCGTCTATCCTCTACACTTTGGTTTAGTTCTGGTACTATATACAGGGTGGTGAATGAATCTACCTTATAGCTCAGGTGGACATAGTATTCCAAGTTTTGAGCAGTAACACTCCCTTTTGGGCTATTGCTCAGCAGTCTTCCTTGTCCACTTGGCAACCACTCAAAATCATGTTTGTATTCACTTACCATCCAATTGATACCTGGCCGTATCATCCACTTTTTGGAAAGCTGAATCTGATAAGCTGCTGTTGTTGCTATTGTGTTTTCTTTTGTTGTAAGGTTTTGAACCAAATTTGGGTCTTCGCTTGTCGGAAAGGGAAGCAGGCTATTGGCTCTATTAAAATAGTTCTGGCGACTATTGCCTACTTGAGAAGCACCATAGTATACAGAGCCCATAAATCTATTGTCCTTCTTTTTTTTTGCTTTGCGGGTCCAGTGTAGTTTGGTTATGAACTTTTGGTTGCCGTTCTCACGCTGATTTAGCGTGGCACCGCTATTTATTACCGTGTCTGGATTATAAAAATTAGTAGTGAGCATTCTACTTACATTCACTCCGAGTTCTTTATTAAACTGAGTTCGCCATACTATTCTATTGAGGGTGTCTGGCTCGTATTCCATCTTGGCATTTACCTGATGGTTGTTTTTATCTCCACCACTCGTCGATAGCTCATCTGAAAAGAGTGTATTATCGGTAAGATATACCTCCATGTTTTTGTCCCCTTCTCGAACGTTATGTTCAGCAGTCACTACATATGCTACATCCGTTTTCATACCTTTCAACGGCTCTATATGTACATTGGCTCCTATTCCCTCATGGGCACTCACACCGCCGTTCCAATTCCAACTACTACTGCTACCATTGAAAGGGTTAATCTCAAAGCTATTGAGTGTAGCAAGCTCTTTCCAACCGTAGATATTTTCATTGATATTATTGAGTCCTCCAATAATGGAAATTTGTGTAGCATCTTTGAAAAAATTGATATTCCCCTTGGCATCGTAATAGTCTCTAGTGCCGTAACCTGCTCTTACAGTACCAAAATAGCCCTGAGCTTTATCCTCTTTTAGTACTAAATTTATGACCTTCTCTCGCTCATTTCCTTCTTCACCTGTAAATTCATCATCATCTGTTTTTTTGTCTATTACTTCTACTTTATCTACTAGAGATGCGTCCAGATTTTTAGTTGCAGCTTCTACATTCCCACCAAAGAACTCCTTACCATTGATAAGTACCCGCGTTATTTCTTGCCCCTCTGCAGATACCTTTCCGTCCTTGTCTACTTGTATGCCAGGCATCTTTCTGATAAGATCTTCTACATTGGCATTGCTCTGTGTTTTAAAACTACTACTATTATAGACAACTGTATCTCCATTCATCAAAACAGGAATGCCTTTGGCACGTACCATGACCTCTTTCATACTAATGGTAGATGAGGTAAGTACTAGTACTTTATTCCAGGCATCACTTTGTACATCTATTGGCTCAAATAATACGTCATAACCCATACAAGCTGCCACTAAAAAGTATTCACCCTTCTCAATCTTCTTCATGGTAAATGTGCCGTCTTCTCCGGCTATAGCAAACTGTAGTATTGCAGTGTCAGCCTTAGTACTTAATGAGACACTTGCATACGGAATGCCTCTTGCATTGATGTCTTGCAATTGTACACTTACGGTGTAGTCTTGTGCATTTACAGAAAAAGCAAAAAAGCAAAAAGCTGCCGTTGTTAGGAGTAGTTTAACCATTGAGATCTTTTGCGACACAAAAATGTGAAAGGCTAGAATGTTAATTATATTTCTTTCGTCCAATTGGCCCTATCAGAAGGTGAGAATTGCCAAGGAGCTTGATTGTTTTCAATGTTACTATTCATCATAGCCCACTCTGTAGGCATAACAGATTTTTCCAATGTCTGATACTGTCTCATCTGATAGATAATTTCTAACGGATTAATATTAATAGGACAAGCTTCCACACATGCATTGCACGTGGTGCAAGCCAATAATTCTTCTTGCGATATAAGATCATGTAGTGATTTACCATCGTGGTAGTCTGCTCCATGTTCATCTTTTGCCTTTCCGAGTTCCTCTGCTCTATCTCTAGTATCCATCATTACCTTACGTGGACTCAGTTTCTTGCCCGTTATATTCGCTGGGCAAGAACTGGTGCACCTGCCGCACTCTGTGCATGCGTAAGCACCCATTATACTCGTCCAGCCAAGGTCTGTGACGTCATTCGCACCAAATTTTTCGGGTGGGGGCATATCAGGGTCTGCTTTGCTTGGGTCTAGCATAAGATTCACCTCATTCGTAATTTCTGGCATGTTGGCAAATTCCCCTGCAGGTTGTAACCTGCTATACCATGTATTTGGGAAAGCCAAGAAAATGTGCAAATGCTTGCTGTAAGGCACATAATTCAAGAAAAAGAGAATTCCCAAGATATGAAACCACCAAAATACACGCTCAAAAACGATGAGCGTTGGGATTTCAAAATTGGTAAAAAATCCAGTAAGGAAATGAGACACAGGAAAACTACCAGCAGCTATATAATGATCTGCCCCTTTTGCCTGCAAAACTTGGTCAACCGCATTCATTTTAAGTAGCGCTACCATAAGAATCATTTCTATAACAAGAATGTAAGTAGCGTCTGCAGTAGCCCATCCTTTCATCTCTGGTGAATGAAAACGCGGTATTTTAGCTATAAACCTCCTCCCTAAAAACACCACACAAGCAATAAACACTAATGCAGCTAGTATCTCAAAAAAACCAATGGCAGCGTCATAAACTGGGCCTAAAAAAGACAATGCCCTATGGGTACCAAAGACCCCATCTATCATAATCTCAAGCACTTCTATATTGATAAGTACGAAACCAATATAAATGATGATGTGCATGATGCCTGCAACAGGTCGCACTACCATCTTACTTTGTCCCAATGCCACTCTAGCCATTGTTTTCCATCGTTCAGGCTTATTGTCACTTACCTTTTCTTCTTTCCCCAAAAATATGTTTCGGCGAATTTTCTTAATCTTCTGTACAAAGAAGTAGATGGCTACACCAAGTACGATGATGAATAAAAGTTGCTCTAAGTACTGCATAATTCTTAGTTCAAAAGTAGGACAATTGGATACTTAGAATTGTTTTAGATATCTACAATGTAGAAATAGCTTTCATATTACAGGAAACTGTTTATTTTTGCAGCCGCTTTAGCAATAAAGAAGGGAGGTGCGGTAGCTCAGTTGGTAGAGCAAAGGACTGAAAATCCTTGTGTCGGCGGTTCGATCCCGCCCCACACCACTTTTAAAAAGGAGAACCGAAAGGTTCTCCTTTTTTTTATCTAATCTAATTGCTTTTCTGATCCAAAAACCGTGCGAAATTTTGGTATACCTAATTCACTAGAATATGCACTTAGGCCTACAAAGGCTTTGTACTTAACGTACCGCTATGACACTGATTTCAACATTAACCTTTTTGGGCAAGGTTTTTACGGCTACAGCCTCCCTCGCAGGTGGGTTTTCTTGAAAATACTCAGAATAAACCTCATTTATAGCTGCGTAGTGATCCATACTACTCATGAAAATGGAGCATTTAACTACACTATCAAGTGACATTTTTGCCTCTTCAAGTACCGCGATCACATTTTTCATTATTTGATGTGTCTCCGCAGCAATACTATCCATGACAAGACTCCCAGTTGCAGGATCTAAGGCTATTTGTCCACTGCAGTATAGCGTATTTCCTGCTAATATTGCTTGACTGTATGGTCCAATTGCTGCAGGTGCATTTGGTGTATTTATTATAATTTTACCCATTATTTATTTTAGTACATATTCGTTTTACTATTCCATTTTGGCCTCTACCTTTGCTTGTGTATGAATATAGCAGCGAAAGGGCAGCCGAATCAATTGGATGAATTACGAGAACTAATCTCTTCTACTCACCCTATCGTTCCGCTCAAAGGTACAGAATTAGATAACTACGATATCATTTTCGATCTTGATTTTGACGACACCCCTGAACAAATAGGGCAGTACATTCACCTTGAAAACAAACTAATTGTACTGAGTACAGTAAAAGTACAACTAGAAGAACTATATGCAGAACTTGGGATGTTACCCAAAACCACCATAATAGGAATAAATGCTCTACCTACCTTTATCAATAGACCCCTTCTAGAGTGCTGCGCTACCAATAAAAATGATGAAGCAATAGCTGTAGAAAAGCTAAAAAATATCGGTTTAGAAACCCGATTTGTAAAAAGCCGTGTAGGGCTTGTGACGCCCCGCATCATTTGTATGATAATAAATGAAGCTTACTTCACCGTACAGGAAGGTACTGCGACTCGAGAGGATATAGATTTGGGAATGCGACTAGGTACTGCTTACCCAAAAGGCCCATTTGCCTGGAGTCAAGAAATAGGATTGGACCATGTGTACGAAACCCTAGAAGCCATGTACCAAGACACCAAGGACGAGAGATACAAGGTATGCCCGATGCTTAAAACAGAATACTTACAGGGATTCATTGAGTAAGCATTGCTCCAGCTGAGTGCTGTCGATGCGTTACACAGAAATAAACTCTTTGCTCTAAATTTAGAACTGCTGACCAATAAAGAAGTGAAACTGACCACCGGGTTGTCCTGGCAATGGGTCCATAGGCCAAGCATAATCGACTCCTAGTAGCCCAAACATGGGCAAGAATAATCTTACACCAACACCACCCGCTCTTCTTACGTCGAACGGATTAAACTGCTCGAAATTTTGGTACGCATTACCGGCCTCTAAGAACGTTTGCGCATATATGGTAGATGACTGCCCCACGGTAAGCGGATACCTTACTTCTAACGTATACTTTGTAAAGATAGGCAAACCCTGTTGCCCTTGAGAAGGATCACTTACTCTACCCTCGTCATACCCCCGTTGCGAGATAATATCTGTACCGTACAGTACGAAGTTTGAAAGACCGCTGCCACCTACTCTAAATAACTCAAAGGGCGATTGGCCGACATCTTGATTCCAGGCACTTACTGCCCCAAATCTATAGGCTGGAGCTATAACGAGCTTTCTCTTACCTTCACCTACACCCAAAAACCACTGCCCACTAAATTTAGTTTTTACCAGTTCAATCCACTCAAAGCGATCTTGCGGCGATAAGGTTCTATCTGAAAAATCTTTTTTATTGCTGAGTAAAGAAAATGGTGGTGTCATCTGAATACTGGCACTGAAGGTGCTTCCTTCTGTTGGGTAAATTGGATGATTGGTACTATTACGAGCAAGGGTATTAGTAAAACTCAGGTTATTGGCAACACCATTGGTAAAACCAAGTTCTGCTGCACCAAAATTTGCCCAATCATTTAATCCATATCTTTGGTAAGTCACCGAAGATTGAAAAGAAAAATAATCATCTGGAAACTTCAATTGTTTACCAAAACCAATGGTAGCCCCAGATGTAGTAAACTTTGGTCTATTTGCTTCGAAAGAGAAGGTCGACTGTACGTTATGAAATAAACTCACACTCAAAGAATTTGGTTTCTTACCCCCGAGCCAAGGTTCCGTAAAAGAGAAATTATACCCTTGAAACTGAGGACCATTACTTTGTGCACGAATCGAAAGTTTCTGTCCGTCACCAGCAGGTATCGGATCCCACCCTCCTTTTTGAAAAATCTTTCGAGAACTAAAATTATTTAGTGTGAGACCCAGAGTACCAACAAATCCTCCGAAACCACCCCATCCGCCAGATGCTTCAATCTGATCACTTGGTTTTTCTGTCACTTTATATTCTATGTCCACCGTACCGTTTTGTGGATTTGGCTGCGGATTTACATCCAATCCTTCTGGATCGAAGAAACCCAGTTGTGCCAGTTCTCTCATACTACGTTGTATATCGCTACGGCTAAATTTATCGCCAGGGCGAGTACGAATGACCCTAATCGCTACGAAATCACTCGTTTTGTCATTGCCAATAATAGTGACTCTATTTACTGTAGCTTGCTTACCTTCATAGATACGCATCTCTAAGTCAATACTATCGCCTTCTACAAGCACCTCTACCGGATTCACATTGAAGAACAGATACCCATCATCTAAATATAGACTCGAGATATCAAATCCATTTTCACTCATAAAGAGTTTGCTCTCCAAACGTGACTGGTCGTACACCTCACCTCTTTTGATGCCTAATAATGTGTCTAGCAGCGACGTACGATACTTTGTATTTCCTGTCCACGTGATGTTACGGAAATAGTACTTACGTCCTTCGTTTATTCCTATTCTTATATCTACTCTATCTTCAGTTATAGGCACTATTGAATCATACAACAGAGATGCATCTCTGTAACCCAATGCACTATACTTCTGCAGTATAAGCGGTTTCGACTCTTCATAGGTCTCCTTGACAAACTTGGAAGAGGCAAATACATTAATTTTCTTGTACATACGTTTCGGCTTAAGCAGCTTACGTAGTGACTTATCATCTACACTATTGTTGCCCGCAAATACGACGTCTTGCAACTTAACTTTTTTCCCTCGATTGATGTCGATACGGAGTACCTGATAGTTGGGTTTTTTGTTGTCTACTTCACGAATAAATGTTGTTTTTACAGCGTAGTACCCTTTTTCAAAAAAGTACTCCTTTATCTCTCTCCGTGTTGCGTTTATAAGATCTTCTGTAATCAGTTGATTTTTTTGTAAGGTGATCTCATCCCGTATATTGTTGGTTTCTCCTTTACGCAGTCCTTTAATAGAATACTTGCTTAAACGCGGTCTTTCTTTTACTGCGATCGTTAGAAATATTTTATTTTCTACTACCTTACTAATGGATACTTCTATATCACTAAAACGGCCTTGCTTCCAAAGTTTTTCTATAGCCAATGATATATCGTCTCCGGGCACTGTCACCGTTTGCCCAGCCCGTAAACCAGACACCAGAATAATAATGTTTGTTGGTGTGAAATCATTGCCAGAAACTTCTATACCGCCAACTTCGTATTTTTGGGGGTTATCATAATCTATGATAATAGTATTCATATTATCTAATTTCTGAGCGTAGCCTGTAAAGCTGCACACAGCCATTAGTACGAAAATTATTTTTCTCATATTGTATTTTTTAAGTTGCGAGTTGTTCGCTAGTTTTTCCAAATCTTCTCTCTCTACTTTGATAGTCAATAATTGCCTCGTAGAGATGTTCTTTTCTATAATCCGGCCACAGAACTGTTGTAAAATAAAGTTCACTGTATGCTATTTCCCAAAGCAAAAAATTGCTAATTCGTAATTCGCCACTCGTACGTATCATTAGCTCCGGATGTGGGTACTTATGTGTTGTAAGTGTCTTATCGATGAGCTCTTCGTTTACCTCTTCTAGGCTTATCTCGCCATCTACCGCCTTTTGAGCTATAATTTTTGTGGCATTTACTATATCCCACTTTGCACTGTAACTTAGGGCCAGTATAAGGGTCATACCGCTATTGTCCTTAGTTGCTTCTATTGCTTCTTCTAGCTCACGTCTACAGTCTTTCGGCAAATTACTCCTATCCCCTATGGCATCCAATTTTATGCCATTTTTCATCAGTGTTTTCG
The DNA here is from genome assembly GCA_913054375.1 of uncultured Bacteroidota bacterium. Taxonomy (GTDB): domain Bacteria; phylum Bacteroidota; class Bacteroidia; order NS11-12g; family UBA9320; genus UBA9320. Next base: position 22,928 of record CAJXIQ010000004.1, on the reverse strand, counting down.
TTTCACTCTTAATCGTTCTGACAAGCAATGTCATCAAGGCATTCACTTCTAATTTAGGCCTATTCCAGTTTTCTGTGCTGAATGCGTATAGAGTAAGGCACTCAACACCTAATTCAGCACAACCTTCTGATACCTCACGTACTGCTTTAACGCCGCTTTCGTGACCAAATATTCTAAATTTACCTTTTTCCTTAGCCCACCTTCCATTACCATCCATAATTATGGCAATGTGTTTGGGTAGTCTGGATTGGTTTATACTTTCTTTGCTCATTGAGTTAGTTTCTATAGTTAGAACGGACACCGTATTGGAGTAAATCTATACGAAATGCTGAAGGCCGTTTGGAAGTACCAATCCTTTAAATTTGGGTCTCCTCTTACGTCTCCTTCAGAAGCGAGTGACCTACCACTTTCACTTACCTCGTAAGACCTGTCTGCTAACGATCTGTATGCCCCTCCGCCATCCTCAGTATTCGCATAGGTAGTGCTTACATCATCCAAATAATCTGTAAATGTCTTTCTCCACCCTGCCTCAAATCCCACTATTAGATTGGGAGCCAGAGCGTGCTTTACCCCAACTCCAACAGGAACACTCAGTTGCATAAGTCTATAGCGTTGCTTTTCAGTTTGCAAAGGTCGCAGTTCTACCCACTCATTATTCAGCATGGCCTCTGGTTTATGCACAAATAGTGCTACTCCAAGAAGTGCATAGACAGATGTTTTATTGTGTATCGCTCTATTACTAAATGATTGGAAATTAAATTCCACCACATTAGAAATTTCATACATCTTATTTCTGAAGCTAAGATTTCTTAAGTTGTACTCTTCAAAGTTACTATCAGATCCACTTATTTTGAGGTAAGAAAGGGTCGGACGAATTGCCCAATATTCATTTAAATTGTACTTAACAAATGCTCCTCCCGAAAAATGAGTCTCCTGAGGAACTATGTTATAAGCCAAATCACCGTGATAGTTTGACCCTCCAAACATACCCCCAACTTCCCAAGATTGAGCAAATGATAGTTGTGCAAACAAGCAAAATGCAATATATAATACTGTGTTTTTCAACGTGTTAATTTCCTGCTGTCCTTATATAATACGCAAAAGTAGCACAGATGTTACCTCTGGTATAAAAATCAGAGGTAAATATGCCTATTTTCTATTAAAAGGAAGGGCAATTTGGTCTATTGCCATACAATCTGTAAGTGAGTGATATTCCAAGCAATCCATAAACATCATTGTTGTCTGAATTTCCTCTGGGGGAACCTTCTAATGATGCCGGGATAAATTCTGGCGATCTTACAGACAATGCAGACGATATTCCCCCGTATTGACCGTTCAACCTTACAGGATCTACATAAGTGGTACTCACATCATCCAGATAATCTGTAAATGTGAAGCGTACTCCGTATTCTACGCCCAGCGTCCATTTGTGGTTTAGCTTAAATTTCAAACCTCCACCTAGAGGAATTGCAATCTGAGTAAGCGCATATCTTTTTCTATCATTGAATTCAGTGGTTTCTTGTCCTTCTGTAGCCAACGGTTGCAATTCTATCCATTTCCCGTCTGTAGTCTGTAAACTAGTATATGATCCAGGAGCATTTTGTTCCATATACTCAGCAATCCCGGAGTTTATGTCATATACAAATTGTGCCTCAGGGTTAAATTTAAAAACACTCGCACCTGTAAACAGGTATGGGTACACTCCTGATTCTTGGCTTGCTTCCATTCGCCTCAAGTTCACCTCTATAGCCCCTGTAAAATCCCATAGATTTGATCGAAAACTTAGGTTTCTTCTGTTGGCATCATCTTGATCTTCGTACCAGTCATCTCGACCTTCTATGCTTCCATACTGAGCACTGAGTCTGAAAGTGACTACTTCTCCTGGGCTGTATCTAGTGATCAGACCAATGCTTGGTTTGAAACCTTTCGCTTGAAAATAGGATTGTGCAAGATCCCCAGAGTAATGACTAGCGCCACCTATGAGACCAAACTCCAAAGAGCTAGTTCTAAACCATCGCTGAGCGTCTACGTGCAGTGTACCTCCAAAAAAAAGGAGCATTGTACACACTAATATCTTATTATTTATCTTTCCCATTATTGCTACCATTGGTTAACAAACGCAACTTTCCTGCGTCATAATTCGCAAATTTACTAAATATTAACGGAATGTTGACGCCTTTTATTGGCTTAAGCTAGGCTAAAAAATTCTGTTTTTTCGTAGGTATGATTAAGTATAACGCCTGCACTTATCAAATTTACCAATATCTTAGACGCCCGCCTATTGCTTATATTGACCTTCTTCCGAAACTCTTGTAGTGTGATCCGTTCGTTTTCCTCCAAGTATTTTAGCAACATCTCTTCATTTTTACCATACTGTATCATAGTGCCCTTGTTACTTGCTTGCCTCCTGAGCACATCTACTACTATCTTACTAGCTAACAGGCTTTTATCTTTATTTCGCATATACACCCACCACTTGCCGTCGTCTCCTTTTGCACCATAGGGTTTATTCTCTCCTTCTGGCACGATACACTCTAGTATCACCTTTTCACCAATATCGTGCTCTATGATTTCGAGGGTCAACTCGGGCTTGCAGTAAAATGAGGCAGCTAGGTCTAACATATACTTTTCGTCTTCTGTGCGTATGCCTGCAATGCTCCTGTTATCGCGCACACCCACTAGCAATACTCCGCCCTTATTATTAGCAAAACTTACCATTGTCTTGGCTATTTTATTGGCACTGCTTATTTCTTGTTTGTAGTCCAAGGTATCGCCCTCGCCATTTTTTAGATATCGTTTTATGCGATCGTTCACTTTTTTATGTTCACAAACGGACGTTTGCTAATTTCTCTGATTCCTGATTAAACTCATCAACTATTTCTTCAACAATCGTAGCAGCAGGTTTGATTTGGTTTATGTACCCACTTATTTGTCCTATCTCTAGTTCTCCTTCTTCCAAATCTCCCTCAAACATCCCTTTTTTGGCCCTTGCTCGACCCAGCATCTTCTCTAGAACAGCTGCACTTGCTCCACTAGCCTCTGCTGCAGTAATATCTTCCCAAAATTTATTTTTTATAAGACGAACTGGAGTTAGTTTTTTTAGGCTCAACTGTGTACCTCCATCGTTTGCCTCTACTACTGCATTTTTAAAATTAAGATGAGCACTGCTCTCTGTACTCGCAACAAAACGACTACCTATCTGAACTGCTTCGGCACCAAGGGCCAAGGCTGCTAGCATTGTTTTCCCTGTACCGATTCCCCCTGCAGCAATTACGGGTATCTTAACAGCTCTTGTTATCTGCGGTATAAGTACTAGTGTTGTGGTTTCTTCTCGCCCATTGTGCCCACCCGCTTCAAAACCTTCTGCAACTATGGCATCCACACCACAGGCTTCTGCTTTTTTGGCAAATTTCTCATTACTCACCACATGCACTACTTTTATTTCAGCATTTTTCAATGTTTCTGTCCACTTTCCCGGGTTACCAGCAGATGTAAATACAATAGGTACTTTCTCTTCTAAAAGTATAGCGATATGCTTATCTATGTCTGGGTAAAGTAACGGAAGGTTTATAGCAAACGGCTTATTAGTCGCTGCTTTGCATTTTTGTATTTGCACCCGCAATACATCAGGATACATACTCCCTGCACCTATGATACCAAGGCCGCCAGCGTTACTCACTGCACTTGCAAGCTCCCAACCACTGCACCATATCATTCCGGCTTGTATTATAGGGTATTGTATTCCAAATAGTTGGGTGATTCGGTTTTGCATACGGCGAATGTAGGGATTTCAACAAAAAAGGAAAGCAATCCCGAAACGTCTAATTTCTATCAAATGGTTTTCATAGCTTTGGCCACAATAAGTAGAACCACTTGTCTAGCATCAAACAAAAAGAAATAAACCATACATTCAAAGACCAAAAGCGGTGGAACGAAGTGTATGGCAAAAATTTACTAGACATTATAGCTGCTGACCCAGAACAGTTTAACATACAGCATTTGGGGCTTACACAAAATCAAAAAGACCTTCTTGATTTTCTAAGTATAAAAATCCGAAGCAGTAAAGCACCTGTAAAGATCTTGGATTACGGTAGCGGAAGAGGTGAGTTTTCGATCTTTTTGGCCAAACTAGGTGCAGAAGTAGTGGGAATAGACATAGGTGAAGACTTAGTAAATCTTGCCACTCAAATAGCCGCACAAAATAGCATACAATGTACTTTCGTTTGTGGGTCAATAGACAACTTACCTTTCGATGACCAGAGCTTTGATATTGTTGTAGGCTGCGCCATCTTACACCATCTACCTAAGCAAGGTGTACACAGTTCATTGAGAGAAGCTTACCGAGTACTGAAACCAAATGGTTCTGCATTTTTTACTGAACCCATAGAGAACAGTGTAATTTTTGATTTTTTGCAAAATATGATACCCGTGGGCAAACCAGAAGACACCAATTATAGACCAAGTATTCTCTACAAAAAAGCATGGAAAAAGCATCTGTCTGAAGCAGACGATAGAGCACTTTCTAACAAAGAGTTGACTGCTGCAAAAGCAACGTTTACCAAGGTACACTTTGCTTATTATGGAATGTTCATACGCTTTCATCGCCTTTGGGAAAATACAACTTTTGGCAAAATTCTCACCACGTTAGACCGCTACGCTACTCATACCTACTCACCTATAAAAAAGCTGAGCCAAAGTGTGCTTGTGCGATACGATAAGTGATAAATCTTATAAATTCAATTGATGAACTACTCCTACTGGGAAACCGAACACCTACTTGCAGAAATAGACTACCTCATTGTCGGAATGGGTCTAGTCGGCCTACAAACTGCCATTAACCTAAAAGAAAAAGAACCCAATGCACACGTAGTAGTCATAGACCGACACTCTTGGGGTCTTGGAGCGAGTACTCGTAATGCCGGTTTCGGATGTTTTGCTTCTATAGGCGAGATTCTAGATGATCTACAAAATGATACTGCCGAGAATGTATACGCTACCATAAGGAAGCGGTACCGTGGACTACAAAAGCTGCTGGGCAAGTTTAATGATAACGCAATTGGATACATCGAAAAAGGGAGTTGTGAGATATTCACTAAGCTGAACCGCGATGAATTATCTATGGGCATAGACAGTCTACAAGGTATAAACACCATTTTAGACAAGGAACTTGGTCTAGAACGTGTATTTACCTACAAAAGCACCAATCCTCTACCCAACGTAACTGGGACAATACATAACGCATACGAAGGCCAGCTCAATACAGGAAAGCTATATGATACGATCTATTCTTTTGCTCAAGAACTTGGCATAAAACTATATGGTGGTTTAGACGTAAAATATTGGAATAAAGGCAACAAAATTGAAGTACAAACAACTGATAATCTGATTATTAAATGCTCCAACTTAATCCTATGCACAAATGCGTTCACAAGCCAACTATTAGAAGAAGACATAACGCCGTGTAGGGGTCAAGTAGTGGTAAGCGAACGAGTAGATAATCTGCCTTGTGAGGGAATGTATATGTTCGATAAAGGGTACTACTACTGGAGGGACATTGACGACAGAATACTCCTTGGAGGAGCTCGAAATATAGATGTAGAAGGTGAAACGTCTTATACTATGGATACCAATGAAACCATAGTAACAGAGTTGAAACGCTTTATGAATGAGCAAATATTTGGTAGAGAAGTGGTTATAGAACACCAATGGAGCGGAGTCATGGGAATAGGTAAGGGCCAGAGTAAGACTCCAATAGTAAAAAAAGTAGAGCCAAACATATACCTTGCCGCTCGACTTGGCGGTATGGGTGTAGCATTGAGTGCAAATGTGGCAGAAGAAATAGTTCAGCTTATAGCCTCAGAATAAACCGGAGGTAGATACACTCTAAGCAAGTGGAAAAGCAATCACTTCAAATGCCGTATCCCGGTAAGAAAATATGGACGGCAGATCCATCATCCTTTCAAGCAGTAAACGTTCTGAAAACTTAAAAACGCATCCCTTTCGGAAATGCGTTTCTAACTATTATTTATACTTGGAGAAATAGACAAGGAGTACTCAATACTCTCAGCTAGACACTCCATATCTAATCTTTCAATATCTCCCTAGCAATAACGATACGCTGTACCTCACTAGTTCCTTCATATATCTGCGTGATTTTTGCATCTCGCATCATACGCTCTACATGATATTCCTTTACAAATCCATATCCGCCATGTATTTGTACCGCTTCTGTAGCTACCCACATGGCGGTTTCAGATGCATATAACTTTGCCATACTAGCAGCTTGTAGGAAATCTTCTCCTGCGTCTTTCAATGCAGCAGCTTTTAAACAGAACAATCTAGAGGCCTCAATTCGAGTAGCCATATCTGCTAGTTTAAACTGGATGATTTGGTGATTCATTATCTCTGTACCAAATGCCTTGCGCTCTTTAGCGTACTGAAGTGATCTCTCGTATGCTCCGCTTGCTATACCAAGCGCTTGAGCTGCAATACCTATGCGGCCTCCACTCAGCACTTTCATGGCAAATTTGAAACCAAACCCATCTTCACCTATCCTATTTACTTTTGGCACTTTTACGTCCTGAAACATTAATGAATGGGTATCACTTCCCCTAATTCCCAGCTTATCTTCTTTTTTGCCAACAATAAAACCCTCCATATCTGAGGTTACGATAAGGCAATTAATTCCTTTATGACCTTTTTCTACATCAGTTTGTGCCATTACAAGAAATGTACTACCGGTTCTTCCGTTGGTAATCCAGTTTTTGGTACCATTCAAAAGATAATGATCTCCCATATCTACTGCCGTTGTTCGCTGGCTGGTAGCATCACTACCTGCTTCTGGTTCACTTAAGCAAAAGCCTCCGTGTATCTGACCGCTTGCAAGAGGTTTCAGAAATTTCTCTTTTTGTTCATTGCTACCATACTTTTCTATTCCCCAGCAAACCAGCGAGTTGTTTACACTCATTACTACGCTTGCACTGGCGTCTATCTTAGAAATCTCTTCCATGGCAAGGACGTAGCTTATAGTATCCATACCGCTGCCACCCCACTCCGGGTTCACCATCATGCCAAGCATGCCCAGTTCTCCAAGTTTCTTTATCTGCTCTTCAGGAAAACGCTGTTCGTTATCTCTTTCTATAACTCCTGGGAGCAATTCAGTTTCAGCAAAATCCTTAGCGGCTTGCTGTATCATTAAATGTTCTTCTGATAATTGAAAATTCATGCTGATTAGATTATAGCTGCGAATGTAAAGGAATAGGTAGGTATTAGTTTAAAATGGAGTAGGTCAAGGCACAGTTTAGAATGGGGTTAAAATAATACCCCTATGATTGGGTAGATTTTAACAAACAAGAATTTTTGTTAAAATCGCTCACAATTCAATGTATATCGAAGGTCTGAGCAGTTTGGCGTGTTTATAACATCTTAATTACTTTTTGGCCCTTTTTTTATGAAATGCCTATGTATTCAGGCGATTGACCCTATTTTGCGAGCGATATGAACAAAACAGAACTAATAAACGCTATCAGTGAAAACGCTGGTATCACAAAAGAAAGTGCTAAATCAGCATTAGAAGCTACTATAGGATCTATCCAAGGAGCAGTAGAAAAAGGTGAAAAAGTATCTATCCCAGGATTTGCTACTTGGTCAGCATCTTACAGACCAGCTAGAGAAGGTAGAAACCCTTCTACGGGTAAAACTATCCAGATAGAAGATAGAGTAGCGGTAAAATTCAAAGCTGGAAAAACTTTTTCTGATGCAGTGAACAATGCAGCACTTAAAAAACAACTTAAGTAATAATCTTATTCCTTAAAAAAGGGAATTTTAAGAGCCTTCCGATAAAACGGAGGGCTTTTTTTATGTCTTTTCTCTATACGTTCAATTCATCCTCTATACATTCGCACTATGTACCTTAAAAAAGGCGACACCATAGCTATAGTATCTCCGGCTAGAGCAATAGAACCACTAAAAGTAAAACCGGCTATTCAATTTTTTGAAAGACATGGACTAAACGTAGTAGTAGGTAAACACGCCTACAATGTAAATAACCAGATGGCTGGCACAGATACAGAAAAAGCAGAGGACATTCAAGCATTTATAGATGATCCAAAAATACGAGCTATAGTCAGCACAAGGGGAGGGTATGGATGTGTACGCATAATAGACAAGCTAGACCTCGCTCCGCTTGCCGAGCAAAAAAAATGGTTTGTAGGCTATAGCGACGTAACTGTATTTCACTCGCACATTTTACAGAATCAAAATACCCCTACAATACACGGCACTATGCCCGTGAATATATCAGAACATCCCTGCGCCGAAGAAGAAGAAAGTAACCAGACACTAATAGATGCTCTCATGGGTAAAGACATTTGCTATGACATAGCCGCTCACCCGCTGAGTATAGCTGGCGATGCAGAAGGAGTCCTTGTGGGCGGAAACTTGAGTATGCTGTATAGCCTGTGCGGCTCTGATTCTGACATAGATACACAAGGAAAAATTTTATTTATGGAAGACCTCGATGAATATCTTTATCATGTAGATAGGATGATGATGAATCTAAAACGAACTGGAAAATTAAATCAACTTGCAGCATTAGTTGTAGGCGGCATGAGTGACATGAATGATAACGCAATACCCTTTGGTAAGTCCGCGGAAGAAATCATTTTGGAACACACTCAGGAGTTTGACTACCCCGTCTATTTTGGTTTTCAGGCCGGTCATCAAAAATTAAATGTTGCCATGCGTTTTGGGATGAATGCCGAAATAAAAGATAATCAGCTACTTTTGCTTGCCTAACACGATCGCATGGCTATCTATCAAGCAAGTAAACAACTTACCAAATTTGTAATCTCAGGGTTACTGGCTGTAGGTATTGATTTTACTTTTTATTTTGCCCTTTCTCAGTTTTTAGATCCAAGCCTAAGTAAGGCCATCAGTTTCTGCTCCGGAATGGTAGTAACGTATAACATGAATAAGTTTTGGACCTGGAAACAACCCGAAAAAAACAATAAAAGGTTGCTTCTTTTTAGCTTATTGTACGCAATAGCTTTACTCGTAAATGTAGGGATGAACAATTTTATGTTAAGCGCTCTTCCCAATTACACGTTCAGCTTTCTTCTTAATTCTGAAGCCAACGAAATGATAGAATCAGTCACCATAGGTGTAGATAAATTGGCCGCTTTTCTAATAGCTACAGCAGCCAGTGTAGCGATAACCTACGTTGGACAAAAGTATTGGCTGTTTAAGAAAAAAGGCTAGTAATCTGGCCTTGCAAGTATTACCTGTGCAATTACTGCCTGCCTAAGGTTGAACTCTGCCGAGGTCACGTTTTGCTCTTCCTCCGTCAAACCTTGTACTTTTGTAATGGTAGAGCGTAATTCACTCGTATCTGTATCCACATCTGTACGGTGCTCATATTCTGGTCTAACGTCGTAAGGATGATCCCCTATTTCTAATTGCTCGCGTTTTCGCTCTTGTGCTAGGGTCTCGCGCACAGATTCTGGCGAAGGAACTACCTGTTTTGAAGGAGGTTTCTCACCGCTTAATTCGCGTAAAATTTCTTCTAAAGATGGAGTGCTTTGACTTGGAACATTTCTTTTAGTAGGTTTTGGTCTACTATTCGGTTTTTGTTCCTTTTTTTTGCTGCCACCAAACAGCTTGTAAACTAAGAACAATACGATTGGTATAAATTTTAATAATTCTTCCATCAGACAAAACGAAGGTAATGAAAAAAAAGCTGGTATTGAGCCTTGGCTCCAATTTAGGAAACCGATACGCCTACCTACAACAGGCCATTATAGCAATCAACGAGACCTTTGACACTGTGAGCCATGTTGCCCAATTCTACGAGACCCCGCCGTGGGGAGATACTAACCAAAGCAGGTTCATAAATACGGCTTTGCTATTAGAAACTGCGCTATCTCCACAAAAATGCATTGCACTTTTACAAGAGATAGAAAGAACGCTAGGACGTATCAAAACACATAAATGGGGCCCACGGAGTATTGACATTGATATCCTTTTTTACGAAAATGAAGTTTTACTACAAGAAGACATGATTATACCGCATCCTCATTTGCAAAATCGAGCATTCGTACTTGCTCCATTATGCGACTTGATTCCTGCCTATCATCATCCTGTTTTAGCTAAGGATATGACTGATTTACTCGCAAACTTAGATAACGATACAAAACTATTTGTTCCATGATATTAGCAAGCATAGGAAGTATCGCATACTGGTCGAGGCTGCTCAAATCGGAGACTCCAACCATACACCTTAACCATAGCTTCCAAAAGCAAAGTGAGCTCTCACAATACGAAATTTTAACCTCCCAAGGGCGACTAAAATTAAGTATTCCTACCCAAAAAAAAACACGCAGAGGTCCGTATGAAAATGTCTTGATAGACTACAGCTCAGATTGGCAAACAGAGCATTGGCGTAGTATTTCAAATTCTTACCAAAAATCTCCATTCTTTTTATACTATGGCTACAAACTAGAAGATATCTATCTGACGGAGTATAAAACCTTGGTGCAATTCAACCATGCAGTGTTAAATGCGCTGTGCAACTGTTTAAAATTGGGCGATCCCCCAAAAATGAACCACACGTCTGAAACCTACTTTGTTAAAACCCCAACATTAAATAATGCGGTCTATCCACAGGTGTTTGACACCACATTAAAGTTTGAGAAAAATCTAAGTGTACTTGACCTTATTTTTAATCTTGGACCAGAGGCTAAAGACTACTTGGTGTCACTATAAGAACCCATATTGCTAAACTTGCGTATTCGAGAGTTTACCAATTTTTTGCAACTCAACTCCGATAGTTCTTTAATGTTTTTCTTTAGCTCCGTTTTTAATGTCTTAAACATTGCTTCTGGGTCATTGTGAGCACCACCAAACGGTTCAGGTATAATACCGTCTATTAGTTTGTTGGCCAACATTTTATCAGATGTTAGGCTGAGCACATCTGCTGCCTTTTCCTTGTAATCCCAACTACGCCAAAGAATAGAAGAGCAACTCTCTGGTGATATTACAGAGTACCACGTATTTTCTAACATAAGCACTCTGTCACCTACTCCAATACCTAACGCACCTCCACTGGCTCCTTCTCCTATCACAACACAAATAATAGGCACTTTGAGTGTAGCCATAACCATTAAGTTTTTGGCAATTGCCTCACCCTGTCCACGTTCTTCTGCCTCTAGCCCGGGGAATGCGCCTGGTGTATCTATCAAGCATACTACGGGTAAATCAAATTTCTCTGCCATCTGCATAAGGCGAAGTGCCTTGCGGTACCCTTCTGGATTTGGCATACCAAAATTTCGGTACTGTCGCTCTTTGGTAGTACGTCCCTTCTGCTGACCGATAATCATTACATTAATGTTATCTATAGTAGCAAGTCCTCCCACCATGGCTTTGTCGTCTCCAAAATTTCTATCGCCGTGTAGCTCAACAAAATTTTTGGAAATAGCGTTGATATAATCCAAGGTATAGGGTCTCTCTGGGTGTCTAGATATTTGCACTCGTTGCCAACCAGAAAGGTCTTTGTACAACTCTTTCTTTTCGTTATTTATCTTTTTAGCGAGCTGAGCAACGGTGTCACTCATATCCACTTGGCCCTTGCTGTGGGTCTCCTGAGCCTTTTCTAATTGCTCTATTAACTCCTCGAGCGGTTTTTCAAAATCTAACAATGTAGCCATAAGCTTGCTTTTATTATGAAAGGCAAAAGTATAAATCTAAATGGAAAAGGTTAAAATAGTTTTAACACTAAAGTCACATAAACGAAAAAGTCCCGCCGTTAAGCGAGACTTCATTGTAAATTGGCGGTCCGGACGGGACTCGAACCCGCGACCCCCTGCGTGACAGGCAGGTATTCTAACCAACTGAACTACCGGACCAAGATTGTAACGTGTCGAAACATAATACGACCTCCCTTTTTAAGGAGTGCAAATATAGACGCAGTTCGGATACAGCAAATTCTTTTTTTACTTTTTTTCGGCCAGACAAAAGACCCTACCATCTCTAAGCTGATAGGTCTCCTTACTTTCGGGACATTTCGCAATACCATTGGCACCAAATTGTAGTCTATGACCACGTTTACTCATCCAGCCTATGGGTCTACCTGGGTTCCCAACCACAAGAGCGTAGGGTAGTACTTTCTCAGTGATAACAGTCCCTGCACCAATGAAGGAGAACTCTCCCAAATCATTGCCACATACAATGGTAGCGTTTGCTCCTATGCTTGCACCTTTTCTTACTATCGTCTCCAAATACTCGTCCTTTCTGATGATCGCACTGCGCGGGTTCATCACATTGGTAAAAACGACACTGGGGCCAATGAAAACGTCATCTTCACACGTCACTCCAGTATAGATACTTACATTATTTTGCACCTTTACATTGTTACCCAAAACTACCTTTGGGCTAACAACAACATTCTGACCTATGTTACAATTATTGCCTAGTATACTATTGGGCATTATATGACTAAAGTGCCATATTTTGGTGCCTTTTCCTATGGTACAGCCATCGTCTATAACGGCAGTTTCGTGTGCAAAGTAGCTCATGCTATTTAATTGAATTCTTTTGGATGTGCGTATTTATAAAGATGCTCTTCCGGTAAATTTTTAAAATAATCGTACGTTATTTTCAACCCTTCCTCTCTACTTATAGTAGGCTCCCATTTCAATATGTCTATAGCTCTTGATATATCGGGCTTACGTTGTTTTGGATCGTCCTTTGGCAAGTCTTGAAAGACTATTTTCTGGTTTGTACCTGTGAGTGAGATGATCTCTTTTGCAAAGTCTAAGATACTAATCTCATCCGGATTCCCAATGTTTACTGGCTGAGCATAGTCACTCTGCAGCAAGCGATAGATGCCCTCTACTAGATCTGCTACATAACAAAAGCTTCGTGTTTGACTGCCATCACCGAATATCGTAATATCCTCTCCACGTAGAGCTTGACCGATAAAGGCCGGCAGAGCTCGTCCATCATTAAGTCGCATTCTTGGTCCATAGGTATTAAAAATACGTACTATTCTAGTCTCCACACCGTGAAAAGTGTGATACGCCATAGTCATTGCCTCTTGAAATCGTTTAGCCTCGTCATACACTCCACGCGGACCAACAGGATTTACATTCCCCCAGTAATCCTCATTTTGAGGGTGCACTACCGGATCTCCATATACTTCTGAAGTAGATGCAATTAACATCCGCGCTCCTTTTGCTAGTGCCAGCCCAAGGCAATTATGGGTACCAAGGCTCCCTACTTTAAGAGTTGGTATAGGTATCTTGAGATAGTCTATAGGACTAGCAGGCGAGGCAAAATGAAGGATATAATCTAACTCTCCAGGAACATGGATATACTTAGAAACGTCATGATGATAAAAATGAAAATGCTCAAGAGGCATTAGATGCTCTATATTTTTCATATCTCCTGTGATAAGATTATCCATGGCAATCACCTCGTAGCCTTCTTTTATAAATCGATCGCACAAGTGCGAACCCAAAAATCCTGCTCCACCTGTAATTAATATTCTTTTCATTTCTTCTCTGTTTTATATTATTTAGAACCTATGCAAAAATAGCTGTAGCCTAATTCTCCCATCTCTATTCTATCGTATACATTTCTGCCGTCAAAGACCAACTTCCTATTCATCTTCTGAGACACTACATCCCAATCTGGCAATTTAAATTCTGACCATTCTGTTACCAGTAATAGTGCATCTGCTTTGTCCACGGCGTCATACGGATCTTCTACATAATCAATTTTATCGCCAATCAGGTGCTTTGTTTCTGGCATGCTCACCGGATCGTAGGCTATAACTTTACCCCCTGCTGCTACTATCTTGTCTATCAATACCAGTGATGGAGCTTCTCTCATATCATCGGTATTTGGTTTAAAAGACAACCCCCACATAGCAAAGGTCTTACCATGAAGATCCAAACCTAAATGATTGGTTATCTTATTGAATAAAACAGATTTTTGTGCATCATTCACTTCCTCCACTGCTTCGAGGATACGCATGGTGTACGTATTATCTCTAGCCGTTTTTATCAATGCTTTTACATCTTTAGGGAAACAGCTACCCCCGTAACCTATACCAGCATATATGAAACGTGAGCCAATGCGGGGATCACTGCCAATGCCTCGTCTTACAGCATTTACGTCTGCACCCATTATTTCACACAGATTAGCAATATCATTCATAAAACTGATACGAGTAGCCAACATTGCGTTTGCAGCATACTTGGTCATCTCTGCACTTGGAATATCCATAAATATAAGAGGGTGTCCATTCATGATGAATGGTTTATACAACTTACCCATTGTCTCCTGAGCTTTCTCCGTATCTACACCCACTACGATTCTATCCGGTTTCATAAAATCATCTATAGCTGCTCCTTCTTTTAAAAATTCTGGATTGCTCGCTATATCAAAGGCTAGATCCACGCCTCTCTTATCTAACTCTGTTTGTACAGCACTACGTACTTTCTCAGCGGTCCCCACTGGAACGGTGCTCTTCGTCACTACCACTCCATAGCTATTCATGTGTTCCCCTATTTGTGAAGCTACTTTCAAAACATACTGTAAATCTGCACTACCATCCTCTCCTGGAGGAGTTCCTACAGCAATAAAGGCAACATCTGCACCTGAAATACTTGAAGAAAGGTCAGTACTAAAATGAAGTTTCCCTTTCTTATAATTTCTAGCGACCATAGTATCTAATCCTGGCTCGTATATGGGCATTATTCCCTCTTTCAAACCAGATATCTTCTTGGCGTCTATGTCTACACACGTCACGTCAGTTCCTACCTCAGCCAGGCAAGTTCCTGTTACTAGTCCTACATACCCCGTACCTACTACTGTTATTTTCATTGCTTTAATCCTTATAGATGCAAAGATATTCAATGATTTGTTTAGGCATTGCCTTTTTTGGTAAAGCCATTCGGACACAGCTAAAATTGTACAGTCATTCCACATTTATGGTGTTAATTTGCGATTGATGAAAAAGTGGATTTATCTCGTAGTGCTAATATTCTCCTCTCAGATACAGGCTCTAGCACAGTCAGATATGAAAACCAACCAAGGATTTCTATTTGTACCACATGTGGCATACAACGTAGCAGGTGGAGACCTAAAAAATCGTTTCCAAAATTTTGCTTCCATTGGTCTAGGAGTAGATTATAAGTTCAAAAACAACATCATACTAGCGTTAGATTATGATTGGTTCTTTGGCGACAATGTAAAAGACCTTGGTATCTTTAGTAATATAGGTGGTCCAAGTGGTACTATAATAGACGAAAATGGAGATTTTGCAGTAATACAACTCAACATGAAAGGGAACTACGCGACGGGGAATATTGGGTACCTGATTAACCTACCAAAACATGAGCCTAACACTGGCTTACTCCTTTCTGTAGGTGCAGGCATAATGCAACATCGCATAGATATTGTATCGTCTCAAGTAACTATACCGCAAGTAAACAATGGATACGAAGAGGGTTACGATCAACTAACTTACGGATTTTCTACAAAGCAATATGTTGGATACCAATACCTTACAGAAAAAAATAAGTACCACTTTAGAGTTGGGATAGAATTCAATCAAGGATTTACGCAAGGTCGTAGAACATGGGACTACAATGCAAATAAATCAGGGCTACAAAAGCGGTTTGACTCAACAATCGCTTTCAAAATGGGACTGGTAGTACCTGTGTTTACCAAAAAATCAGAGGATGAAGAATTTTTTATAGACTAAAGCTTTGTTTCGGATACTCTACATAATAATAACTTACATAGCCAGACTATTGCTACCTGTAGCAGGTCTCTTTGTTAAAAAGGCTAAGACCTTTAATCAAGAAAGGAAAAACAGCCAAAAAGTGCCCATAGCCAAGAAAAAGTACTGGATACACTGCGCATCTCTTGGTGAATATGAGATGGCCATTCCCATTATTAGTGAACTGCTTAAAAGTAATTTGTTAGATGATATTCTCATTACCTTTTTCAGTCCAAGTGGATACACACAAGCCATAAAAGGACCACACTCCAGCAGTATAATGTACTTGCCGATAGATCAGCTATCACTCGTGAAGCAGTTTTATAAAGACTACGCTCCACAAAAAGCCATTTTTATTCGCTATGACTTTTGGTTCAACTTTATACATGAAGGTCAGAAACGGGGTATTGACTTCTACCTCATAAACGGTAGATTTCAAGGAGATCATTTTATACTAACCACAAGTGGCAAACCTTACTTGAGACTAATCAAGAACTTCAAAAAAATATATACCTCTGATGAGGCAAGTGCGAAAATACTAAACACGCATACCGTTGCAGCAGAGTTTAGCGGAGATACCCGATATGATCGTGTTGCTGAGATAGTGAATTCAGCCCCAGAGTATCCAGACATCGCAGATTTTATAGGCTCTCGGAAACTTCTAGTAGTTGGCTCATCTTGGGAAGAAGAAGAAGAGCTCATACATCAACTTTTGCAAGATAAACCACAAAATCTTGCCATACTCATTGTACCTCACGATATAAAACGTAGCGACAAAATAGTTGCACAGCTAAAACCATATTCTCCTAAGAAATATACCGAACAAGATTTCTCATTGGCAGACGATGTGTTGATAGTCAACACTATAGGTATGCTATCAGGTTTATACCGTTATGCAGACTTTGCACTTGTAGGCGGAGGATTTAGTGGAGCTCTGCACAATATATTAGAACCTGCAGTTTGGGGATGCCACTTATTCTTTGGACCTCGAACCCAAAAATTTCCGGAAGCGCAAAACTTTGTAGAAGCAGGTTTTGCTCATAAGATAGAGTCTGCTGAAAAATGGATCGATCTGCTAAGTAATTTGTTACATACCGAGGATGCACTAACAACAAATAAAACGAAAGCTAAAGTATACTGTGAATCAATGATGGGCTCTACTTCTCACATATCTCAAGACATCGGTTAAGACTCAATTATTATTCATTTGCTTACTGCCCATGGGCAGCTATCGCATAACGTTCTAACATGCTTTTTTGTAAAATAGGGAACTAGGGCACTCTTATTGTAATACCTAGACTATGAAATCCTTTTTGCCCAGTTTTTTACTGGTCTTTCTATTTGCCTCTTGCCAGAAAGAAGACTTGCGAGCATATGATTTTGCTTTTGACTACACTACAAGCAAAAACCATGGCAATGCTGATCTGATGATTGGTACGATAACCAACGTATCGTCTACTCCAGCCAACACAGTTTCTATAAGAATAGACAGATACACCGATTTTAATCTGGTACAAGACCCCATCATTATCCAAATAGACAAACAACTATTTCAGAACGATACCGCACACTTTTTATTTGAATCTAGTACGCAGATAAAACGAGTAGAGATCACAGTAGTAGATGTGAAATAAAATCGCAGCATACGTGCGTAAACACTCTACGGAAGACTAAGAAGGTCGAATAGTGCTGATTACTTTAAGCTAACCGTTACAATACCGTCTACTTTAGCTACTTGAGTAATGTCGTGCTTTGCAAGCCCTTTTAGCGCTTTGTCCCACTGTTTACCACTTAATTCTATGCGTGTTTTTAAGTCGCTTATTTCCAATGTACCATCATTTTGTTCTAGTACATCTTGTACAGCTTTTTCGTTCTCTGTGAGTTCTACTACTTTTACCTTTTTCTCAGGACGCATCTGTGGAAAGAAGAGCACTTCCTGTATACTAGTATTATTAGTAAGAAGCATTACTAGCCTATCTATACCAATACCAATACCCGCTGTAGGTGGCATGCCATATTCTAGTGCAGTAAGAAAATCTTCATCTATAAACATAGCCTCATCGTCACCGCGCTCCATGAGTTTTACTTGTTCCTCAAATCGCTCACGCTGATCTATGGGATCATTCAACTCACTATAGCAGTTAGCTATCTCTTTTCCGTTGATAATCAACTCGAAACGTTCTGTAAGCTCTGGGTTATCTCTATGCTTTTTGGTGAGCGGAGACATGCTAATTGGGTAATCCATAATGAAGGTAGGCTGGATAAGTAAGTGCTCCACTTTCTCGCCAAATATCTCATCAATTAGTTTACCACTGCCCATATTCTCGTCTACGTCTGCCCCTAGTTCTTTGGCCGTTTTACGCAGCTCATCTTCACTCATAGTGCTACAGTCTATACCTGTGTATTTCTCTATAGCCCCAAAAATAGTGAGTCTTTCGAATGGTTTACCAAAATCAATAGTATTGTCTCCAAAAACGACCTCAGAAGTATGATTGACATCTACAGCAATTTGGCGAAGCATCTTCTCCGTCATATCCATCATCCACATGTAGTCTTTATACGCTACATACAGCTCCATCTGGGTGAATTCTGGATTGTGTGTGCGGTCCATCCCTTCATTTCTGAAGTCTTTAGCAAACTCGTACACACCCTCAAAACCGCCTACTATAAGCCGTTTTAGATAAAGCTCATTGGCTATTCTAAGGTAAAGTGGAATATCTAATGCATTGTGGTGAGTAATAAACGGACGTGCCGCTGCACCACCAGGTATAGCCTGTAAAATAGGCGTCTCTACTTCCATATACCCTTTGGTATTCAAGAAATTACGCATACTCGCTACGGCCCTAGTACGTTTCACAAATGTCTCGCGTACTTGTGGGTTTACAATTAAATCTACATAGCGTTTTCGGTATCGTTGCTCAGGGTCGGTAAATGCATCGTACACTTTACCATCTACCTCTTTTGGCATTGGAAGCGGATTAAGTGATTTGCTAAGAACGGTTAGCTCTTTTACATTGATAGAAAGCTCACCGGTCTGTGTTCGAAATACATTCCCTTTCACACCAATGATATCACCAATGTCGAGAATTTTTTTAAATACTTCGTTGTACATTGATTTATCATCACTTGGACACAACTCATCTCTATTGAAGTAGGCTTGTATACTTCCTTGCTCGTCTTGTATTTCGGCAAAACTTGCTTTACCCATAATACGGCGACGCATCATGCGGCCCGCAAATGAAATGTTTTCAAATTTCTCGGGGTTATCGTCAAACTGTTTACTTATTTCAACACTCGAAAAATCCTTAGCATATACGTCTGCTGGATAAGGATTTACCCCCATAGCTCTTAGTTTATCAAGGGCTTGTCTTCGTTGAATTTGTTGCTCGTTTAACTCCATTAGTTTTAAAATGACTGCAAATATAATTTTTAGGAGAGTCAGATTACTGTTATTTACTGCAAAATGGAGCAACTTATTATTGGTCTGAGTGGTCTAGTCTGCACTTGTACGTTTATTTTTGCTATCAGATGTTAAAAAAAGGTTTGGTAATCTACGTTATGTGCTTTGCAACTTTATGCATAGCACATGGGCCAATTCAGCAACAAGATACAACCAAGTCTGGCTATGAGTTTGTGCCCAATGTAGGGCAGTGGCACCCTGCTATTCGATACAAAGCAGCCATACCATATGGTAATCTATTCCTCGAAAGTGATGCGCTACACTACTTGCTTACTAACCCAAGAGATTACGATAGAGTGAGCCAGTGGAAACACGATAATCCTACAAAACATACCGACGAATCTTTAGGGATGCATAGTGTTCGAATGCGGTTTTTAGGAATGGAATATGCCCCAAAGCTAAAAGCAGAAAACACGTTAGAACGCTATTACAACTATTACGTTGGGAATAATCCTGCTAATTGGGCCAGTAAGGTGCACCCGTCTGTTCAGGTAAATTATCAAGAAATATATCCCGGTGTTAACTTGGAAATTCTGGGGCAACAAGGATTAAAGTATCAATGGCGAATAAGCAACCCTACAAAAAAAAAGATAGCCAGTATACAAATAGCCGTAGAAGGAGCCAATCGTATTGCTCTAAAAAACGGTCAAGTAATTATAGAAACTACCTGTGGTAGCATAACAGATGATCGTCTTTTTGTTTATCAGCAGATAGACGACGCTGTAGTTGAGGTAAATGCTAGGTATACGTTGACTGACAGTGTAATAGGATATGAAATATTGGGAGCTATCAATCCTGAATACCCATTGATTATAGACCCCAAACTTATTTTTTCTACCTACTCAGGGTCATTTGCAGACAACTTTGGTTTTACGGCAACCTTTGATAGTGAGGGAAGTTTATATGCCGCAGGAATTGCTCAAGAGATCCCCAACCTAAATCAGTTTTACCCAGTCACATCTGGCGCATTTGATACAGAATACAACGGTGGAGCTGGCACCACTCCCGCAGGCTTGTTATGCGATGTCACTATCTCCAAATATGATAGTGCTGGAAGTGCATTACTCTGGGCCACATACATAGGTGGTGCTCAGAATGAATTCCCACACAGCTTAGTAGTAGACCGAAATGATGATTTGATCATCTTAGGAACCACCTTTTCTGCAAACTTCCCCGTTGACAGCCTTGGTTATGATACGACTCATGGAGGAGGTGCAGATATTTTTGTCTCAAAAATAAGTAGTGATGGTACATCGCTACTGGGAAGTACTTTCATAGGCGGTAGTCTAAATGATGGACTAAATCAAAATCCTAGTTTACGCTCCATGTACGCAGATGATTTCAGAGGAGATATTATCACCGATGACGACAACCACATTTTTGTAGCTACGACATCCCTATCGGGAGATTTGCCGACAGTAAACGCAATACAAAGCACAAAAGGGACGGCATACGATGGATACCTATTTGAACTTTCTCCCGATATTCACACACTTAATTGGGCTACCTTTTTAGGGGGTAATGGCAGCGATGCTTTCTACAGCATTAAACTCGATCAAAAAGACAATATCTATGTTGGCGGCGGAACAACAAGCGATAACTTGCCGGCTACGGATACAGCTATAGGACCAGTATTTATTGGCGCTACAGATGGAGTTATTGCCATATTGGACAAAAACACAAAACAGCTCAAAAAACTAACCTACTGGGGAACAGAGGAATACGATCAAATCTATTTTATTGATAGAGATACAGAAGGTAGAATATACGCAACAGGGCAAACCGCTGGTTCCATCATAAAAACAGCTGATGTATATGGTCAAAGCAATAGAGGGCAATTTCTATTTCGGATAGATACCTTACTACAGAACCAAGATTTTGTTACCACATTTGGCAACGCCATCAATACACCAAATTTAGCCCCGAGTGCTTTTTTAGTTGATGTCTGCGGCCACATTTATTTTTCTGGCTGGGGGAGTAATGTAGACCCGGCAGATCCTACCACTATACCTGGCTCTACTCAAGGATTAATCGTAAGTGATGATGCAGAGCAAAGCACTACGGATAATCAAGATTTTTATGTGATTGTGTTTGGTAAAGACGCAAAGGACTTACTGTATGCAACCTATTTTGGAGGGAATGTTACCGGCGATCATGTAGATGGAGGTACGAGTAGATTTGACAAGCGTGGAGTCATGTATCAAAGTGTCTGCGGTAGTTGTCCCCCTAGCACAGACGGTCAGCTAAAAGAAGTTAGTGATTTTCCGACTACGCCAGGAGCTGCATTTGAAAACAATAAAAGTGTACGATGTTCCAATGTATCATTTAAAATAGACTTACAGATACGGTCAGCAGTTATTTCAGATTTTGTGGCTGCACCTGTCCTAGGATGTGCACCACACAGCGTTCAGTTTAC
Source organism: uncultured Bacteroidota bacterium (assembly GCA_913054375.1). Classification (GTDB taxonomy): domain Bacteria; phylum Bacteroidota; class Bacteroidia; order NS11-12g; family UBA9320; genus UBA9320. The sequence goes on along the minus strand of CAJXIQ010000004.1, from coordinate 1,268 downwards.
TAGCACCAGTGTGTTGGGTAGGTCATTTTTATGGGATTTTGGTGATGGGAACACTGCGACAGAACTAAACCCTTTGCACACATTCCTAGAACCAGGAAAGTACACTGTTTCTCTCACTGTAACTGATACTGGAACCTGTAATATGGTCTCAACCTATGAGCGTATAATTGAGGTACTAGACCAAAGTATTGCAGCGTTTGAAGCCGACTTTGAAGGGTGCAGTAATACGTTGACCTTAACGAATCAATCAGAAGGTGCGTTTTCCTACCGTTGGGACTTTGGTGATGGAAATTCATCTTCAGAAGCCAATCCAAAATACCAATATGAAGAAGCAGGAAATTACACCATAAGCTTATTTGTCAATGAAAACACCTTGTGCTCAGACCAGACGTACCGTGGGGTCAATATAGACAGTAAAGTAATTCCCACAATTAAGCTATACAACGTATTCACACCAAATGGAGATGGTGTAAATGATTGCTTTAGTATGGATGGCGATTTCTTAGAGTGTAAGGATTATCTTTTGAAAATATACAACCGCTGGGGGGAGCTTGTTTTCAGTACCCCGAATCCAAAAGAATGCTGGAGAGGCAATCATATGAAGCAAAAAAACATACTCCCTAGTGGTACCTATTTTTATCTTCTATACCTGGGAAAAAACGTACAGGAACCTATATCAGGCATAGTTGAATTAATTAAGGATTAATCCATTTGCATCTGATTATTAATACCATGAAAAACGATAGTTAAACATATAATTACCCCCTTAATGATTAATAAAAATAACCTAGCTTTACTTTTTACCTTTTTTTGTTTGCTAACACTACGGTACTTCCTACCAAATCAGCAAAAAATAGATGCTACTGTATCGCCTATAATTTCAAATAAGTTAGACAAAAAAACACGAGCAGATTTAGCCAATCTCCAAAATTTTGAGATGACTAAAGATCCCGCATTGGGTTACGTACCTCGTGAACGTTTGTGGCTTGCTACAAAAGAACTAGAAGAAAGACAAAATGCAAAAAGCAAAGCTTCTATCCCAGGAATAGTTTGGAGAGAAAGAGGCCCAAGCAATGTGTCGGGTCGAACACGTACAGTACTTTTTGATCCAAATGACGCTGCAAACAAGCGAGTCTTTGCCGGCAGTGTATCTGGCGGCCTGTGGGTTGCCAATGATATCTACGCCTCCCCTACTTCATGGACTGCTGTAGATGAGTTTTTAGAAAACCTAGCTATTACTAGTATTGCTTACGACCCTACCAGCACGA
>CAJXIQ010000003.1 GCA_913054375.1 uncultured Bacteroidota bacterium | reverse complement strand
GCATCTATAAAGAGTTTTTCCCCTTCTTTTCGAATATTATTAGACCCCGAGCCAAAATAGAAGTTGTCTTCGCTACGCAATACATTATAATCTACCACAGATGGAGCTTCTATGGTGCCTTCCAAATCTCCGAGTATTTCTCCTTCGCTATTTATACCATCGATGATGTTGTTCAGAAAGTTAAATTTGAGTGTATACCGTTGCAAGATGGCATTGGTAAGTGGGTCTCTGCGTGTACTTAAGTAGGCAAATGTTGGATTTTGACGGCTGAAGTCTTTACTGCCAGTATAAAAGGTATTATGGATGAGGGTATAGTCACCCCCTTCATTTCCCAAGAAGGTGAATCTGCCGCAGTTGGTGCTTACGCAGTTTTCTGCATATAGGGTACTTCCTTTACCACTTATACCGTCAAAACTCATGTTGCGTATCATGGTTTTGCTTAGGGTTACGTTTCGTTCGCCGTCTAGTCCAGGAGTAGAGTCGCAATAGACACCCACAGTTCCGTTTTTAATAGTAGCGTGTTCTATTGTACTGCCGTAGCTCGGGTGGCTTATCCAGATGCCTCCCCATTGGCCAGCGCGTTCTTCCCACTCCGGTTGTAGCCTATCTCCTTGCATTAGTACAGGTTCTTCCTTAGATCCTCTTATGTCTAGCTTGCCTTCTACAAACAGCCAGCTTCTCGGAGCAAAGTGCACCTGTACTCCTTTTTCTATGGTAAGCTGTACGTCAGGTTTTACATAGCAATAGCCGTACACTACGATGGGGAGTTTTGTGTCTCTCCATGTGGTATCGGTTTCTATGCTATCGCGAAAAATATAGTGAGCGTCTTGTCCCCAGCCTATGAGTATTGTTTTACTTTCATTACCATTTGTATTAAAAAGTAAAGAGTCTCGAATAATAAGCGGATTAAATTCAGGGTTATTGTTATTGGGGTCTGGGTGTACCTCTACAAATAGGAAGACACTGTCTTCGGGAAATATCTCTACATTTTGAAACGTATGTCCGGGCTCTCCATCTACATTGAGCCTAAAGTGAGATTGTGCTCCCCCTGCAAGGGTAATGTGAGTACGAATACTCTTTTTGGAAGGGTTTTTTACAATGATCTGCTTGTTTACAGAAAGTGGGACTCCAATTTTTGCTCTTGTGAATACAGTGTCAAACCAAAGGGTGTCTGAATTTACTGTTACACTATCTGCGCCACTGGTGGTGAATTGCTCTTTACGGCAAGCGGTCATTGTAAGGTAAATGCCTATCACCAGAAGAATGTATTTGCTAAAAAGCTTCATTGTAGAATCAACGTTTAAGCAAAGGAAATATTTTAATTGGTTTAGATGGGGAATGGGCGTGTGGTTTTTTGGTATAGAAGAGCGAAAAGATAATTCTGGAGCTCTTACGTGTGTAAATAAAAAAAGGTTCACATTGCTGTGAACCTTTCTGGTAAATGCGCCCTCACCTGGACTCGAACCAGGGACCTATTGATTAACAGTCAACCGCTCTAACCAGCTGAGCTATGAAGGCATCTGTTGCTTTATGTCGGCTGTGAATCTCTTCTCTCCTTTCAAAAGCGAGTGCAAAAATAGATTTTTACTTGAAACGAAAAATACTTTTTGATATTTATTTTGGGAGTAGGGTACAACTTCCTAAAGACGCCACTTTAGCAGTTATTTTTTTACCTTTTTCGATGAAAACTGCAGGAGTAGCTGCTCCAGCTAGAAGTATTTCTCCTGCTTTGAAGGATTGCTTGTATTTTACTGCGAGTCTAGAGGCATTGCAAATAGATAAATAAGGGTTGTCTAATATGGCATTACTACTGTCGCTTTGTTGTACTTCTTTGTCAAAAGACAGGCTTATCTCTAAATTATTGAGCGATGCTGGCAGTGGTTGCCATGCTCCCACTACAAATGCAGAAGAGGAGCAATTGTCTGCGATTACATCTTCTAGCGAAAATTTGAAATTTTCATACCGTGAATCGATCACTTCTATGGCTGGAGCACATGCGTGTATGAACTCAGGTATCTCTTCGAGTGATATTTCTCTGTCAAGATCTTTTTTTAATAAAAAGGCTATTTCTGGCTCTGCTCTCGGGTGGATGAACTTTTCTAAGGGTAATTCGTCTCCGCTTTTGTAGTGCATTGCATCCGTTAGTCTGCCCCATATCATGTCGTGCACACCCATTTGTTCCATTTTGGCAAATGAGGTAAATCCAAGCTTGAGCCCGGTGAATTGTTCGCCGCGGGTGTACCGCTCTTCGAGCGATAGTCTTTGTATCTCGTATGCTTCGTCTTCAGTAAAGTTTTTGGTATTGCTTATTTGTGCTGTAGCTTTGGCTGTAGCAGCAGCTTTGTCAAGTGTTTTTGCGATTTCGTTCAAATTCATCGATGCGAATGTAAGATGCGAAATGCAGATTTAATAGCATTGATAATTTATGCGTTTTGAACTACTGATATATGAGGGAACACATACAAGTATCATACTACGTATACTTAACAAGTAGTGAATATCAGGATTTGGAATTTCAACATTTGTGGTTTTCAAAATCGTACCTTTGTACCAATGAGTTTATTAGTAATAGGAAGTGTGGCCTTTGATGCCATAGAGACGCCATTTGGCAAAACAGATAAAATAATAGGCGGAGCAGCTACATATATAGCGCTCAGCAGCAGTTACTTGGCCCAGCAGGTGAATCTAGTAGCTGTAGTCGGAGGAGATTTTCCGAAGGAAGATATTAAACTGTTACAGGATCATGGTGTAGATACCGAAGGCCTACAAGTGAAGGAGGACGAAAAATCGTTTTTTTGGAGTGGGAAATATCATAATGATATGAATAGTCGCGATACGCTAGTAACGGAGCTGAATGTTTTGGAACATTTTGACCCGACTATTCCAGCCAGTTACCAGAGTAGTGACTATGTAATGCTAGGAAACTTATCTCCTGATGTGCAGCGCAAGGTGATAGAACGTATGGAGAACAAGCCAAAGCTTATAGCTATGGATACCATGAATTTTTGGATGGATATAGCGCGTGAGGAACTGGATAAAACTATAGCAATGGTGGATGTGCTAATCATAAATGATGAGGAGGCTCGTCAGCTAAGTGGTGAGTATGCACTTGTAACAGCGGCGAAGAAAATAATGACCATGGGTCCTAAGTACCTTATCATTAAAAAAGGGGAGCATGGCGCTTTGTTATTTCAAGGGGATAAGGTGTATTTCTGTCCTGCTTTACCACTAGAATCGGTATTTGACCCAACGGGTGCTGGCGATACTTTTGCTGGAGGATTTATTGGTTATCTTGCCAAAACAGATGATATTTCTTTTGAGAATATGAAGCGTGCGGTTATACACGGCAGTGCTATGGCTAGCTTCTGTGTAGAAAAATTTGGTACAGAGAGAATAGTGAACTTAAGCAATAGGGAGATAAATGATAGAGTACAGCAGTTTATTGATATCTCTCAAGTGGAGATCAACGTATAACTCTCGATAAGCCTACCAGACGTTAGACAGCAAGCGGTTGTGACCAGACAGACCCATGCTTAGGCTCTTCGGGTTTTTGGAAAGAAGCGTTAGTGATACTTCTGACTTAAATTCACACAACAGCGGTGTTGCACTGCAGAAAAACTTTAAAATAAGAATGACTGTGTTTGGTTTCCGTAAATTGCTGAGGTATACAATGCACAGATACTCGGTAGAAATTAAGTAAGAAAGGTGGTCATAAAATCATGAGTGAATCAAACATCAAACAAAAGATCTGGAAACAGAAGTCTGCGCCAGACCAAGCACTGGTGGACGTATTAAGGAGTGAGCTCAATGCTCCTAAACTAATTGCAGAAATGCTCGTGCAGCGAGGAATAGATTCTTCTGATAAGGTAAAGAAATTCTTTAATCCGAGAATAGGCGATATGCATGATCCTTTTCTAATGAGGGACATGGATAAAGCCATAGAACGGATTCACCTGGCTCAAGAGAAGAACGAAGGGGTCTTAATCTTTGGAGACTATGATGTGGATGGGACTACTTCTGTAGCATTGGCGTATTCTTTTTTTAAGGATAAATTTGATACGATTGACTATTATATACCGGATAGATACAAGGAGGGTTACGGAATAAGTACGGATGGTATAGACTATGCCAAGGCAAATGGTTTGAGTCTTATTATAGCGCTCGATTGTGGCATAAGGAGTATGGATAAGATTGAGTATGCTACCTCGTTAGGGATAGATTTTATTATCTGTGACCATCACTTGCCGGGCAAAGAAATACCAGCTGCCGCCGCTGTACTTGACCCTAAACGAGGTGATTGCGATTATCCATTCAAAGAACTAGCGGGGTGTGGCATAGGATTAAAACTAGCTCAAGCGTATAGCCAAGTGAATGGTTTGGACGAGCGAGAGTACCTGCAGTACCTCGATTTTGCTACGTTGAGTGTAGCCAGTGATATAGTACCTATAGTGGATGAAAATAGAATCATCGCTCACTTTGGGCTCAAGATAATCAACCAGCAACCTCGAATAGGACTACAAAAGCTGATAGAGGTTTCTGTGAATAAGGAGGAGCTAAGTATAAGTGACTTGGTGTTTTATTTAGGGCCTAGAATTAACGCAGCAGGGCGTATGGACGATGCTAAAAGTGCGGTAAGAATGTTAATAGCCGAAAATGTGGATACGGCGAATAAGTATGCCAGTGAGCTGCAAACACAGAATGAAACACGAAAACTAGTTGATCAGAAAATAACAGCAGACTTTCAGGAGATAATAGCAAACAACAGCGACTTACTCAAGCATAAGACGCATGTCTTTTATAAAGAGGATTGGCATAAGGGGGTAGTAGGTATAGCAGCAAGTAGAGCAATTGAGTTGTACTATAGACCAACGATAATTCTTACCAAAAGTGGAGATGGTATGCTGGCTGGTAGTGCAAGAAGTGTTAAAGGGTTTGACGTGCATGCAGCTTTGGAAAAGTGTAGTCAGCATCTGGAACAGTTTGGTGGGCATATGTATGCCGCAGGTATGACGATGAAAATAGAGAACCTAGATGCCTTTAGAGAAGCCTTTGAAAAAGTGGGCGAGGAGATGCTCACTCCAGAAATGCTAATCCCAAAAGTGTATTATGATGCTGAGATGGACATAGCATCTGTTGACGATAAAATGCTATCTATAGTGAATAAAATGGCTCCATTTGGTCCTGCAAACATGACACCAGTGTTCTTTGCCAGTGGCTTAAAAGATGATGGATCGGGTAAGATAATAGGTAAGACTAAAGAGCACATACGGCTTAATATAAAGCGGGACAATGACTCACTTGCTGCGGTAGGTTTTGGCATGGCAGATAAACTGGCAGATATTAAAAAAGCAAGCTCTTTTGAAGCTTGCTTTCAGATTAATGAAAATATTTTTCGGGGTAATCGTTCTATTCAACTAATGCTGAAAGATGCCCGACCTACCATCGATGCTTAATATACTTCCTCTTGGTTAGGCTAAAGTCAACAGCAATATAGCCTACAGCAGAGAAGTTCGTTGCCGTACCTAGTCTGTCATCTCTAAATAGATTTAGGAATCCGTAGTTAGCTCTGGTGCCTACAATTAATCGTGTCTGTCCTTTGCTTCCAATGCTAAAGTTGACGCCGATTCCTGTGGTGATACCTACGTCGATTTTACGAGGAGTGAGGTCTTTTGTTGTGAATGTGTCGGAATCTGGATCTGTCCACAAAGCCAGTATGTCCGGATCGTAAAAAGTAGTGACACTACTTCCATAAGCTACGTAAGGTCCTCCTTCTATAAACCAAAATGTTTTTGGTTGGCCCATTCTGTATGGAACCAATTCTTTTTTCTTGACTGGGATCATATACTGTAAAGTGATGGGTACTTGTATGTAAGTTCCTGCACCTTTAAAGTAAATAGGTAAGTCATTTGCATCTAATTTGCCAGTGTAGTATTCTGCAGCTCTGCTGTCTAGTAGTACATCTCCTTCTAACAATAATTGATTGGATATTTGGTGCTTGTAACCCAAACCAAAGCTCGTTGTTATTCCTGCGTTTACATCTTGAGTATAACCCAAATTAGTGCCCATACCTCCACCGGCTTTCAGTGTAAGCCAATTTTGTGCACGCGTACTGGCTGGCAATAAGGCGAAGAGTGCTAAGGCTAATACAATTTTTTTCATCCTGTTATATTAATTATTGGACAAATATACTTGAAAACGGATATTACTTATTCATTAGTGTGCTACTTTTGAAAACAACATGCGGCTCAAAGCAGAAAATCTCATTAAACAATACAAAAAACGAAAGGTGGTCAATGAAATGTCCTTGGAGGTGAATCAAGGAGAAATTGTAGGACTACTAGGCCCCAACGGAGCAGGTAAAACAACTACGTTTTATATGGTGGTTGGGCTTGTGCAACCAGATGCAGGAAAGGTATATTTAGATGATGAGGATATTACATCCAAAGCTATGTATCAACGAGCACAGAAAGGTGTAGGATACCTGCCGCAGGAAGCTTCAGTATTTAGAGATCTTACAGTTGAGGATAACATACGAGCAGTGCTTGAGATGACCAATAAAAGCAAGCAAGAGCAACACGATAAAACCGAGTCGTTGATAGCTGAGTTTGGATTGGAAAAAGTGCGTAAGAATTTGGGTAAGGTGTTAAGTGGTGGTGAGCGAAGAAGATGTGAAATTGCTCGAGCATTGGCCACGGATCCTAAGTTTGTATTGTTGGATGAACCCTTTGCTGGTGTAGACCCTATTGCTGTAGAAGACATTCAAGAAATTGTACAGAAGCTAGTAACCAAAAATATAGGAGTCCTCATTACTGATCACGATGTACAGGCTACTTTAAACTTGGTAGATAGAGCTTATCTGCTCTTCGAGGGTAGATTGCTCAAAAAAGGTACGCCGCAGGAGTTAGCAGATGATGAGATGGTACGTAAAGTGTACTTGGGTACCAACTTCGAACTACGACCGTAGAAGACGTACAAATATAAACTACGGCATATTCGCATAACAGGAATGCTGTGAGCGTTAAAAGAAATCTCACTGCCCGAAGTATGAATACTTTTTGAGGAAGGCCGATGTTCCTTCTAGTGCATTTGACTTACTGTGCAAAGTATTCCTTTACTTTTTTCTGGTAATACGGTTGTAGTTCTGGTGAAACGCTACGCAAAAGTTCTGTTTCTTTTTTCTTCTGTTCCAGATACTTTTTTATACTCGGAGGCACCAGTCTTTCTTGCTCGGTTGCTTCATTAGAAGTTCGTTTGTTATCCTGTTCTTGTTCTCGCTCCGCACGTTCGTGTTCGCTAAGCTTTATTTCTATCTGATTTAGCTTTTGGAATGTTTGACTATTGAGTCTTTTGTTATAAAGATCCTCTTCCAATTGATCCATTAGATCTTCTGTTTTTTTAATGTCTCCAAGACTCCCACGTTGCCCGTTTTTTTCTAATTTGCTCCCGAGTTCTCGTAATTTCTTACGTATGGCGGATTGTTGAGCTGCCATCTCTGCAAACTCTTTGCTGCTAGGTTTTCCCTTGCCTTTTTTCTGACCCTCTTGCAATTTTTTCATTTGCTTTGCCAGTTGATCTTGCATCTTTTTTATAGCATTGGCATTGGATTTTTTCGGTTTGTCTCCTTTTTTGCCTCCAGGTTTTTTGCATTCACCTTTTGGCTTGCCTTTGTTTTTCTTTTGTGCCTTCATCTCTTCTTGCATTTTCTTGAGAGATTCACTCAGCATTAGAGCCAAGTTGTTATACCCTGTCATAGCATATTGTTGATGTACAACAGCATTGTTTGTATACCGTTCACCCAAGTACTTGAGCGATTTGTCCAAGTTATCATTTATGCGAGCTATTTCTTCATTTACAAATGATTGTATCTTAATATTCCGTTTACTTAATGCGAGCAGAGAGTCTTCTACCATTTTGGTTTCGTCCTTTATCTTTCGCTGTTCTTGGCGTAGCTCTATATACTTGGGACTGTAGCGTTTATTTTTTTTAAAACCACCTATTACTTTCTCTTGATCAAAAGAAAGTTGCACAAGATTTTCGAGTATTTGTCGAATGTTATTGTAGTCTTCTTCTTGCTGTTCTTCTTGGGCATCCTCCATTTCCTGCTGCATTTTTTCTGCCATCTCTTTCATCTTCTTGGCGGCATCGTCCATACTTTGGGCAGCATCTTTGTTTTTGCCTTTGCTCTGCTTTTGCTGAGCATCGTCCATTTTTTGATCTACTTGATCCTTATTCTCTTCTTGCTTACTTATCTCCAGTGGTGACTCTAGCTCCTGGTTTTTCTTATCTATATCTTGCAAGTCTTTTTTCAGGTCATCAAACGCTTTCTTTATCTCTTCTTGTTCTTTCTGAAGGGGCTCACTTTTACCTTTTGTGTCTTTCGTCTTCTCTGCCAGTTCTTTTTCTTTCTTCGCTAGCTCATTCAGCTTGTCTATGGCCTCGTTTAATTTTTTTTCAAGTTCTAGTTCTTTAAAAAGTTCAAGCATACGGTCCATTTCCTTGCTCATTTCTTTCTCGCTAAATTTGAATTCATCCATTGCTTTTTGGAGCTCATCTTTCCTATTTTCATCAAGCAATTTTTGTATTTTCTCCATCAACTTGCGAGTTTCTTCATCCAGCACTTCTTCCATCAGTTTTTCCAACTGTTTTTGCTTCTCCAGTAAACTCTCCTCTGGGGGGGTAAACTCCTCTTCTTTGTTATTCTTTTGCTTGTTCTTATTTACGGCATCGCGTATTTTTTTTTCGAGTTCTTTCTGCTTATCCAGTAGGTCCTGTATTTTCTTTTTATCATTCCAGTCCAAGTTTTTCTTCTCGGTCATCATTTTTTCGATACTCTGTATCTCTTTTTGGAGCGCTGCAGCATCACTTTGTGCCCCTGCCATAGAACTTTTTATTTCTTTGTTGGCCTTCTCAGTTTGGTCATTTATTTCTTGTAGCGATGGAGCTTTGTACGTGTTTGTTGGCGTCTTGGCAGACTTTGCGCCATTCACTCTATCATTATCCCATACGGTGAAATAGTACTCTATCTCATCTTCTGCTTGTATATTAAGGGCATCTAGGCTCCAGTAGTGATAGAAGGTTTGAGTAGCAATATCAGCAGCTACTTTTATAGTGAGATAACCTTGTTTCTTTTTATTTTCAAGCAGGCTACTTTTTTTGAATCTATAATTAAATTGGAGCTTGCTAAAACCATGATCATCTCTGATATCTCCCAAAAAATGAAAAATTTTATTACTCAAACTATCGGTTTTGCATTCTACGCCTATTTGTGGGAACTCATCTGGTATTACATTTATTTGGTAAAAAATAGAATCTCCTTCGTCTACCTGTGTATTTTTTGTATTCACTTTTAGCAGTACGCTACGCATAAATTTTTTAGTGAAAGAAGTCTTGTTATTCTTGGGATGTAGTACTATGTTATCTGGAGTTATGCCTATACTGTCTACATTTTTTGTATCAAAATTCCATTGTATTGTGGTTCCCTGCGGGACACTGAGTTCCCCAATATTGCGTACTTTTTCATTCGCCAGACCGAGATATTTTGGGTAAAACAGTGTTGCACTGTAGCCAGAGAGGCTTGGTTTCAATGCCAGATCTAAAGAATATTCTTTGCTTGTAAAACCTCCTGCTTCAAAATAGATCTTTTCAAGACGTTGAACATTACTAATAGTATAGCGAAATTTGCCTACCCCGTCACTGTTCATTTTGTAACGTTGACTCCCCATGTATATGTAAGCAGTAGCAGGTATTTCTGTTCCTTCCAGGGTTAATGGCACCTCTATATTTTGGTTCTGTATAGCTTGTTGCTTATCTATGTTAGTGAGGAATTTAAATGGAGCTTCTATTTCAAAGTGTTGATTAAAATTGACTACACGTTCGGTGCTTTTCTTAAATCCTGGGGTTACGAGAAGTATAAATGCAAAAGCAATTGCGGGGAGTAAAGCGTATTTTACATATTTGAGATTGGATCTGAATGGAATGGCATGGCTGAAGGGTATGGGTTGTAGGGATGCGGTGCGTCTTTCTATGCTTGCAAGAAGCAGATCGTTGTCGTTTTGTGCAGCTTTATCTTGTAGCTGCAAAGTATTGATCAATTTGTCTTTGACTTCCGGGAAATGATTGCCAATGAGTTGTGAGGCTTCTTTTACCCCAAATTTTCTGTGAACGTTTATAAGACCAAGTATTGGTCGTATCATATACCAACAGATTACGACCAAACTAAGGAGTACAAAGCTATAAAATAGCAACGTCCTGGTGGTGGTTCCAAAGCGGGCGAAGTATTCAAAAAATGAGAGAGCAAAAAATGCGGCAAGCACAAGAGAAATACCCAATATACCTCCCTTGAGAAGTTGATTTTGGTAATACTTTTTGATGAAGTTCTCTAGTTTCTGTATGAGTGTATTATATACTGCCACGTTGGTCTGTTTCGTATAACGCAAATGTACACTTTTTGTTGCCTTGTTTCAGAGCATCTGGCTCCTCTCTAGCTGCTTCCTTAGGACAATTTTAATTTACTTGATCTCGTCTGTATTGGTCCACTTAAGGTATGCAAAGGTTCGGTGGCATGTAAAAATGTAACTAGACATCATGAAACCGTGACCTAAACGTTATTTTTGCGTCTCTGTTATGAAAAAAATAGTATTTGCACTAGCCATTTTTCCTCTTCTTATTGGAGCTCGGTATTACACTAGCGGTACATCTGATGTGCCCAATAAAATAAAATGGTATGATTTTAATACGGGATTTGATCTTGCTCAACAAAAAGGGAAAATAGCGGTGATAGACTGTTATACAGATTGGTGTGGATGGTGTAAAGTGATGGACAGGAAGACTTTCTCCAATGATAGTATAATAAAGCGGTTTAACGAAAAGTACATAGCTATTAAATTCAACCCGGAAAAACCTGGAAGATATGATGCTGGCACTGGTGACTCGCTAAGTGGTAGAGAGCTACTTTTGGCTTTGTCTAATAACAAGCCAGGGGGCTACCCTACATTCTTCTTTTTTGTGCCAGAAACTAAAAAGATGTTTCAAGTGCCCGGATATCATGATGTAAAAAAGTTTAGCGAAATACTGGATAATGTAGAACGCTATAGGAAATCAGTTTCGCAATAACAGTGCATACGAGTATAGAACGCACTGCAGCAAACCAGAAAAAATAACAAATCAAAAACAACACATATTGGGACGTAGAAAGAAGAAGGACAGGCAGATGCATTTTGAAAATGTAGAATTGCTTGCCGCAGGAGGTGAAGGCCATGCATTAGCTAAAATAGAAGGCAAGGTGATTTTTGTAAAATACGGAGCCCCTGGAGATGTAGTAGATTTACAGATAGTAGGCCGTAAGAAGAAATTTAGCCTGGCTAAAATCACTCAAATACACACCGCTAGTAAGTTGAGGGTAGAGCCGTTTTGTGAGCATTATGGTACATGTGGGGGTTGCAAGTGGCAACATATAGATTACACGGCACAAGCTGAGCTCAAAGATCAATGGGCTAGAGATTGTATGGAGCGTATCGGTAAGATTGAGATTGGAGAGACCTTGCCTATTTTGGCAGCTAATGACCTACAGTTTTATCGCAATAAAATGGAATACACCTTTAGCAATAAAAGGTGGTTGTATGAGAATGAGACATTAGAGGATCTGGACCATACGAATGCACTTGGTTTTCATGCTCCAGGTAGATTTGACAAAGTACTTGCCATAGACAAGTGCTGGTTGCAAGATGACAGAGGAAATGCCATACGCAACTTCGTGTATGCGTTTTGTATCGAAAACGACTATTCATTTTATGATCTGAAAGATCACGGTGGTCTTATGAGAAATTTAATGCTACGCAATACGGTAGGAGGTGATTGGATGGTAAATGTCGTATTTGCTTTGCCAGAGATGGATAAGATAGAGCCTCTTATGGCTGCTATTCAAAAAGAATTCAACCCGAAGGCATTGAACTATTGTATCAATACAAAATTGAATGATAGTATCTTCGATCAAGAATTTATCCCATACAGTGGCGATTTTGAGATACAAGAAGAATTGGGAGGGTTGAAATTCAATATCTCTCCAAAGTCATTCTTTCAAACCAATCCGAAGCAGGCAGAAAGCCTCTACAAGGTAGCCATAGATTTTGCAGATATACAAGCAGATGATGTAGTGTATGACTTGTATTGTGGTACAGGAACAATTACGTGTGTAGCAGCGAAGTCTGCCAAGAAAGCTGTAGGTGTAGAAATAATAGAAGAAGCCATAGAGGCCGCAAAGGTAAATGCGGGCATCAATGGACTGAGCAACGTGGAGTTTCTAGCAGGAGATATGAAAGATGTTTTCAATGCCGAATTTTACACGACACATGGCAAACCAGATATCATTATCACAGACCCTCCTCGCAGTGGGATGCATCCTAAAGTAGTAGAATACTTGGGAGATATAGCATGCCCTAAGATAGTCTATGTAAGTTGTAACCCAGCAACGCAGGCAAGAGATTTAGCCATGTTAGATTCAAAATATAAGGTGATAAAAAGTCAAGCGGTAGATATGTTTCCGCAGACACATCACGTTGAGAATGTAGTCCTATTGGCACTTAGATAGCCAACTCCATCTCAAAGTCATCCATGGAGTAGCCTTTGCCAATGTCAAAAACTACCTCTCGCTTTTTTATAAATCCCAGTTTTTCATAAGCCGCAATGCTTTTATCATTGTACTTATTTACGGTAAGTCGTATGTATTTATGCTTGTTTACTTTCGCTTCTGCGATAGCATAGGTCATCATTTTTTTGCCATATCCTTTGCCTCTTTCATCCAGTAGAAGGTATATTTTGCTTATGAAGAGACCGTCATTTTGATGGAGTAAACAAAGGTATCCAATGGGCTCTGGGTTATGCCATAGTGTATAGCTGTACCCCTTTTCTATTTGAGCGGCAATAGCGGTTTCGTCCTGAAACTTAGCCAGCATATAGTCTACTTGAGCTATTCCAATAATTGGCGTGTAGTGCTGTGTCCATATTTGCTTGGCAAGAATGGCTACAGTGGTTATATCTTCTTCAGATACAACCTGCTTAGATTGGAGCTTATCGTGTTTCAAAGTTATTCTATGTAAATACTTACAGGTATGTGCAAGCGTTGGCCTTTCCCTTCTCTCCAGGGAAAGTAAATTAGATCACTGATCTCTTTTTGCAGGTAGTGTCCTGGATGTCTTATAGCTTCTACACACCCGATACCGCGGTATAGGACATCAGTTCTCAGGGTATTGGTGTTTCTTTTTTGCTGATAAAAACGTAGTTCTGCTTTAGCAACAATGTTGAGAGCCATTACATTCAAATTATTAAAGGGTATTGGACCACTGAAAAGTAGAGCAGGTAGATTTGCAGTAGCTCTCATAGGCTTGGTCTCACGCGATGCAAGAAGGCTTGAGCTGCCACATGTATGAGAATGATTTTCATATTCACTAAATTATCGTTGCTTTCTTGAATCTATGGTCGAGAATACGACTTTATTTCTACACTTTTGCCATTGATTAAGTAAAATTGTTTTTTCGGTAGCCAATACAAATACGCTTATATGGATAACAGCATATCAGAAAAAGAGAAAGAAATACTATACAATTTGGAGAGTGATATTAAAGTGCTCAAAAAAGAATTGAATGAAACAGTGAAAGCCATTGTAGACGGGGGTTACTCTAAGTTTCCTGTTATTATTGCCCATGCAGATGAGATAGCTATTGCACAGAAAGTGATAGATAGGAGTGATCATCAAACACATTTTCACTTTAGTGCAAGTACGCTGGAAGAAATGGTAACCCGAGAGATAGTAGTAAAAGAACGAGAAGCAGATTTCAAACAACAATTTCAGGGGAATTCGGATAAATTTTGTGTTTTACTTGTTCATCCTGAAAGTATGAAATTTATATTTTCGGATAAAAGCGAATAGAGATGAAAAGTGTACAACCCAAAGTTGCCATAGTCATATTGAACTATAACACGCGTCTGTTGCTGGAGCGTTTTTTGCCTTCAGTATTGGCTACAGCGTATGGCAATAAAGAAGTATGGGTAGTAGACAATGCAAGTACAGATGATAGTGCAAGCTACATTAAACAACATTTTGCTGAGGACATAGAACTACTCGTGTCTCCAGAGAACTATGGCTATGCAGGAGGATACAATTGGGCATTGGAGCAAATAGAGGCAGATTACTATGTACTGCTAAATAGTGATGTAAGAGTGCCAGAAAACTGGCTGAGTCCATTAGTAGATATGGCCATTGCCGATAAGAATATTGGAGCAATACAACCCAAGATACTGGATGCCAAGCAGCCTGAACTATTTGAATATGCAGGAGCCAGTGGAGGGTATTTGGATAAATGGGGTTATCCCTTTTGCCGTGGGCGAATATTTGATACGCTCGAAGAAGACAAGGGGCAATACAATAAACCGCAGAAAGCCTTTTGGGCCACAGGAGCGTGTATGTTTATTCGTGCAGAAGTATATCACAAAGCAGGAGCTTTGGATGCGGACTTTTTTGCTCATATGGAAGAGATAGATCTTTGTTGGCGACTTCAGCGTATGGGCTATTCTGTTATGGTACAACCCAGTTCGGAGGTATATCATCTTGGTGGGGGTACACTTGCAGAAGGATCAGAAAGAAAGTATTTTCTCAATTTCAGGAATAACCTAATACTACTGGCAAAGAATCTGGATTCTCCATTTTGGCTATTCACTATTGTATGGCGAATGCTACTGGATGGGGTGTCTGCCATAAAATTTATGTTGGACGGCCAGCCAAAGCGAGTGGGGACTATTGTTAAAGCACACGTTGCCTTTTGGGGAAGTCTAAGCACAACATTACGCAAACGAAAGAGTGTAAAAAAAATAGGTAATACGAAGGTTGACTTGTATTCCAAATCAATAGTCTGGCACTATTTTGCCAAAGGGAAAAAGGTCTTTACAGACTTATAAGTGCTTGTATAGCACTAACGTACCCTTGAAGTCCTAAACCAAATATTCCTCCGATGCAATATTGAGCCAATAACTCTGTATGCCTTTCCTGCTCTCTTGAATATATATTGGAAATATGAACACCAATAACGGGAGTAGTTATAGCGGCCACAGCATCTGCTAAGGCTACTGAAGTATGCGAATATCCGCCAGCATTTAGTACGATTCCTTGATAATCAGTATTTTCTGTTTGGTGTAGTTGGTCGATTAACTCTCCTTCTCTATTGCTTTGAAAATAGTCGATTTCTAGTGTTGAGAACTGGTGCTTAACCTGCTCAAGGAATTCCTCAAAACTCTGGTGTCCATACACGCTTGGCTCTCGCTTACCAAGCAAGTTTAAATTTGGGCCGTTTATGATTAGTATTTTCAATTAAGGTGACTCTTATGATGCTTCAAAGTTATACATTTGTTTGCTTAATCTCAGTATATGAGCGATCCTATAAAACACGAGTGTGGTGTAGCCTTTATAAGGCTTAGAAAACCACTAGAATTCTACAAAGAGAAGTATGGAACAGAACTTTGGGGATTAAAGAAATTGCAAATGCTTATGAATAAGCAACTCAATAGAGGCCAAGATGGTTCTGGTCTTGCGGCGATAAAATTGGATCCAGAGTATGGTAGTAGGTACATAGCCCGAGAAAGAGCAAACGGTAGCGGCGCTGTTTCTACACTTTTTGAACGTGTCAATACAAAATTTGCTAATCTAAATCAGGAGAAAGCCCAAGATACAAAGTGGCTCAAAAAAAATTACGCGTATGCCGGGGAAGTACTTTTGGGGCACCTCAGGTATGCTACTCATGGGAAAAATAGTATTGAGAATATTCATCCATTTCTGCGTCAAAATAACTGGATGAGTAGAAACCTTGTGTTAGCTGGAAACTATAACGTGACCAACGTACAAGAAATGTACCAGCAACTCATAGAGCTAGGACAGCATCCCAAAGAAATAAGTGATAACGTTACGATGCTCGAAAAAATTGGACATTTTTTGGATGATGAGAACGAACGACTGTACAAGGAGTGTAAGGAGAATGATATGGATAGCCTTGCTACTGCGGAGTATATTAAAAACAACCTAGATCTAGAGAATGTACTAAAAAATTCATTCAAAAGTGTCGATGGAGGATACAACATGGTAGGGTTAATAGGAGATGGAAATGCATTTGTAATGCGGGATCCAAACGGGATAAGACCCAACTACTATTGGGCCAATGATGAAGTAGTCGTAGTTGCTAGTGAGCGACCCGCTATTCAAACCGCGTTCGACTTGCAAATGGGTGATCTGAAAGAAGTGAAACCGGGGAATGCCCTAATCGTAAAGCGAGATGGAAGCTTTGAAGAGAAACAAATTATGGAACCTCAAGAACGCCTTTCGTGTAGCTTTGAGCGTATCTATTTCTCCAGAGGTAGTGATGGGAAAATACATGAGGAGCGTAAACGGCTGGGGCGTAAAATATCGCGAGAGATACTCACTAGGCTTGACTTCGATATTCGATCTACTGTTTTTTCATATATACCAAATACGGCAGCTACATCATACTATGGACTTATCGATGGCGTATACAAGTACTTGGATAAGTGGAAGAGAGAGCAGCTCCTTAAACTGGGGAGTACGGCAACAGCTCAGGAGATAGATACACTCCTTTCTGTAAAAATAAGAAGAGAAAAATTACTCATCAAAGACGCCAAAATACGAACGTTCATTGCTCAAGACGAGGGTAGAGACGACTTAGTGGGTAATGGATACGATGTGACCTACGAAGTGGTGAAACCTACAGATACGCTTGTGGTTGTGGATGATAGCATCGTAAGAGGCACCACCTTGAAGAAAAGTATTCTGAGAATATTGGACCGTTTAGGTCCCAAAAAAATAATAGTAGCTTCGAGTGCCCCTATCATAAAATATCCAGATTGCTATGGGATAGACATGAGTCGTATGAATGAGTTTATCGCTTTTCAAGCAGTAAAGAGTTTGCTCGAAAAAGAAGGGGATCTTCAATTTATGGATGTGGTTTTTGAAGCGTGTACGGCGGAACTAGAAAAGCCGGTGGCTGAAATGGAGAATAAGGTAAAAATGCTTTATGATCGGTACACAGACAAGGAAATAGAAGCAGAGATTGGTAGATTGGTTACACCTGTAGGTATGCAGGCACAGGTTGAGATAGTTTATCAAACTATTAAAGGACTCCATGCTTCATGTCCTAACCATCTGGGAGATTGGTATTTTTCTGGGAACTATCCTACACCCGGGGGAAATCAGGTAGTCAACAGAAGCTATGTTTACTACATGCAGGGCAGCAATGCTCGGGCGTATTAAATTAGTACACTCCCGATCATACTCTCCCCAAACCAATATGGGATATCGGCTAAACCATTCGCTGGTTTGGTGATAATCAAGTTTGCTTTTTTGCCAATTTGGATGCTTCCTACTTCGTCTTGTACTTCCATAGCAAAAGCAGCATTATACGTTAATGCATTGAACGCTTCTTCTGGAGTAAGTTTCATTTGACTACACGCTAGGCCAAAGGCAAGATTAAGATTGCTGCTAGGAGCAGATCCTGGATTGAAGTCACTGGCTATCGCTAGCGGAATATTTTTGTCTATTAGCTGTCTTCCCGGTGTATAGGGTATATCTAGGAATAGTGAACAAAGCGGTAATCCTGTAGCTATGGTATTGGAGTTGGCTAATGCCGAATAATCATCATTGTTCATTACCTCTAAATGATCTACCGATAAAGCTCCCATTTCGCAAGCCATTTTTACTGCCCCAAAACTGCTAAACTGATTTACGTGTACCTTTGCTTTTAGGCCGTGTTTCTCTCCAGCTTCTATCACGTGTTTTAGGTCGTCTAAGCTAAAGTAACCTGTCTCACAGAAGATGTCTATGTAATCTGCCAAACCTTCGCCAGCTATACGCGGAAGCATCTCATTACATACCAAGTGCATATACACGTCTTTGTTGTTTTTGAATTCTTCAGGTAGAGCGTGAGCACCTAAAAAAGTAGCCTTTATCGGAGTAGGAGAGAGCTGCTTTAAGATACGTATGACACGCAGCATTTTCATTTCATCCTCAATGGTTAATCCATATCCACTTTTTATCTCTATAGCCCCTGTGCCTTGTTTTATGGCATTTCCTATACGTTCTTGAGCGGCATCATACAACTGCTGCTCGCTCAAAGAGCGTAGTTTGGCGGCACTATTGAGTATTCCGCCTCCAGATTCAGCTATTTCTTGGTAGGTTTTGCCATGCAAGCGTTGGCTCATCTCTCCGCTTCGGCTTTCGGCAAAAATCATATGGGTATGGCTATCTACATACATAGGCATCACGAGTCTGCCGGCACAATCGTGCGAGTCCATGTTCATCTCAGGGCATTCGCTCATTGGCCCAAAAGATTCAATCGTATGATTTCTGACCACCAAATAGGCATTGTCAATGGTTCCTACCTCGCCTTGCGCTTTACCCCGTTTTATGATGCTAGAGTCATCGGTAATCCCGATTAGTTGTTTTATGTTTTTGAGAAGGATGTTCATGGCTTGGTGCAATGTTACAATTACTGCTTTACAAATGCTTTAGGCGATAGCGATTTGTGTGCGTTGCTTATTCTGACGTAATAAATGCCAGAAGGAAATTTGCTTATATCTATTTGCTCATTGACTAGTTTGCCTTCAAAAACCAGTATTCCTGGGTTCTTGTATATGGCAATAGACGCATTTCGTAGTCTGCAGTTAATGTATAATGTGTTGCGAGCTGGATTGGGATACATACTATAACTCTCTTGGTTTGTATTGGATGTACTCAGTAGCTTTTCACAGTAGTTCGCTTTGAAATCTGAAAAGTAGTGTGTCTTTACGAATTCAATAAGTGTATTACTAGCACTGTCTATAAAGGCCTCTCTACCTGCAGAGGTGAATCTCCAACTCTGATTGCATTCTATCTGTATAGCGTCTATCGTACCGCCGTTTCTAGATCCGTGCCGTTTTACATCGTAGCCTCCTGTGAAAAACAACTGAGTATCTAACGGAAAACTATCTGTACTGCTTGGTACAGACGGGAAACCAGACTCGTGCATCATTGTGCCCAGTGAATATTCGCCACGTAATAGTTGTGCATGACTTAGATTATTGATATTATCGTTGGCCAAGTTCTTTATCGTGCTTTTCTCCAAAACTATCTGACTATTCAAATGATTATCAGATTGTTGAAGGTCACTTTTCCATACGGCATGTCCTATTTCTAGTCGTTGTATGCTATGGGCATGAGCGTGCATATCTATATACAGTCCTTTTTCATATTGTCTCGTGGCTATAGCTTTGGCAGTGTCTGTCATTCTATGGAAGTACTCCCAAGATTTTTCTACGGTCGTATTACTATCTGCCGCCTCTATGATGTCTCTATTGGCATCTAGTCTGTTGCGGTGCAGCAGGTTTATAACCATATGAGGGTAGCAACCCGTCTTGGATACGATAGCGTCTTTTATGCCTCGGGTAAGTTCTTGTGTGTAGGAGTCTCGCTGATATACACATCCATCGCAATCTCTACGAGGAATGGAGTCTGGTTCTAGGTATCCGCCGTGTGGAGATGAGAGTATTAGGGGTAAATTACCAACGAAGTACTCAATATAGCTGTTGCTATCTACGTACGTGTTTCCTGAGGTGAATGTTTGTGCTTGCCCGAGGAGTACAATTGATGAAAATAGCGACAGAATAAGTGATTTAATAATATTCAAGTATCAAAGATAAAAGAATGTGGAGGAATATGAATCACAAAAAAATGGAGCTACTCTCGCAACTCCATTCTGTATATGCTGACAACTAGTTAGGCTCGACTAGTTGCAGATTACTCAACTTTACTTCGCAAAATTTACCGCTCTACGCTCGCGTATTACAGTTATCTTGATCTGACCTGGGTAGATCATTTCCTTCATGATTTTCTGTGATATATCGAACGATAGTAAGTCTGCTTGTTTATCGTCTAGTGAATCACTATCTACTATCACCCGTAGTTCTCTACCTGCTTGTATGGCAAATGATTTCTCTACACCTTCAAATCCAAGAGCTAGTTTCTCAAGATCTTGTAGTCGCTTGATGTAATTCTCACTATCTTCTCTACGTGCACCCGGTCTAGATCCGCTTATCGCATCACACGCCTGAACAATAGGAGAGTAGAGATTTGTCATTTCTATCTCGTCGTGGTGAGCTCCTACTGCATTACATACCTCAGGATGCTCGCCAAATTTTTCACAAAGTTTCATGCCCAAAAGTGCGTGAGGCATTTCGCTATCGCTATCAGGCACTTTACCTATATCGTGCAGTAGTCCAGCTCTTTTGGCTCGCTTAGCATCCAGTCCAAATTCGGCTGCCATAGTAGCACAAAGATTGGCAACCTCTCTACTGTGTTTCAGAAGATTCTGGCCATAAGAAGAACGGAAACGCATTCTACCTACCATACGAATTAGCTCAGGGTGAAGCCCGTTAACACCAAGATCTATTACCGTTTTCTCACCGTATTCGTTTATCTCTTGCTCTACGTCTTTTTTTGTTTTCTCTACTACTTCCTCTATACGTGCAGGATGTATTCTCCCATCTGCTACCAGTCTGTGCAGCGATAGTCTTGCTATCTCTCTGCGTACTGGATCAAAACCGGATAGAATAATAGCCTCAGGCGTGTCATCTACAATTATTTCAATACCAGTAGCTGCTTCTAGTGCTCTGATGTTCCGGCCTTCTCTACCAATGATTCGTCCTTTTATATCGTCATTGTCTATATTGAACACGGTGACAGAATTTTCTATGGCTTGCTCTGCGGCAGTACGTTGTATGGTCTGTAAGATCATACGCTTTGCATCTTTATTAGCAGATAGTTTGGCTTCTTCGATAATCAATTTTTGCTGGGCTAATGCCTCTGTACGAGCATCTTTAGCTACGGCATCTATCATTTGAGCTTTGGCATCATCTTTCGATAGTCCTGATATTTTCTCTAGTTGCGATATCTGTGCACCTATCTGCTCTTTTAACTCTTCTTGTTTCTGCTTTACTATATCTACTTGGTTCGCCAGGTTTTTCTTTACCTCATCCAGCTCTTTTTCTTTTTGCGTGTTGTGCTGTATCTTAGAATCAAGACTTTGCTCTTTTCTTTTGATATCGTTAAACCTGTTGTCTAGCTCCTTATCTTTATCTCTGGTTGATTCACGGTGTTCATTTTTGAGTTTATGAAACTTTTCTTTTGCTTCTAGTTCGCGCTCACGTTTGTATGCATCCGCTTTTGACTTTACAGAATCGGCGTTGGCTTGTGCTTTGGCTAGTATAGATTCGGCTTTTGCCTCTATTTCTACTGCTTTTGTGCTGTTATTTTTGGATGCAATAACCCATGCTACTCCACTCCCTAGGGCGACGGCTACTACTGCTATAATTGCTTCAATCATTGTTCTTTTTGTTTGTCGTTATTTTTGATTTACGTTCGGATAGTACAAAAAGACGGTATGTGAAAAAGAAACTTCCTATCGATACGCTGATCTAAAATTAAATATCGAGCATTTGCTCTAATCCTTTCAGTTTGGTATTTATATGTTCTAAGTCTATGCCTCCAGAAAGTGTGTTGTTATCTTCTGATGCAAATTCTAATGCTACCATAGAGAGAGCGTCTTGTTTATCTTGTACCGAAAAATTTTCGATATAAAACTGTGCTCTATCATTGATGGTCTTGGCTGCTAAACGTACGTTTTCCTCTTCAGAGGTTTTTATTCGTAGCGGGTAAAACCGGTCGCAAATATTGACTTTTATGGATATTTCTTGTTCAGACATTGTCGCCTGTTTGGTCTATCTTTTATTATTGTTTAACTAAATTCAAACACTGGTCTATCTCCCTGATAATCTGGTCTATTTGCGTTTTTAGCGCAGTATTATCAGAAAATGAACGGGTGTCCTCTGCAAGTTTAGTGATTTTATTTGTTTCTTCTAATCCCTGCAGCTCTTGGGTTGTCTTATATATTTGGCGCTCTAGCTCCCGCTTCTCTGCGCGCAGTTGCTCATTTTCAGTTTGCAACACATTGCATTTCTGCTTTAGTTGGTTAATATGAAATTCTATATTTTCTAAACGAGCGAATAATTCCATTATTTTCGAATAACTGCACTAAGGTTGGATTCAAAGTTAGTAATTAATTTGGCCATTAATGCATCTATTTCTGAGTCTTCCATAGTCTTTTTAGGATTGTATAAGAAGAAGGCTACAGCAAAAGACTTTTGATCGTTCTTTAATGGTTTTCCCTCGTAAACATCAAAGAGTAGGGTGTCTGTAAGCGTTTGTTGAAGTGTTTGATTCGCAATTTTTTGCACTTCTTTGAACGCTACACTTTTATCCAACACGAGCGACAGATCTCTGCGTACTATTGGAAAAACAGGTATGTCTTTCAACGTAATTTTCTCATTGGATAGGCGCAGGCACTCGTCCCAGTCCAAACTTAACGTAATCACATCTTGTTTCAAACCGTGCTTCTTCATCTGTACTTTATCTACTGTATGCTTCGTGAGTAGTTTGTCAAGATGCTTCGGAGCTATGTTGAGCTTTTTTAGAAGGTTTAGAGCTACAGCGGTTAGTTGGTCTGTAGTCGCTATTGCTGCCGTAGTGCTCCAGTGTTCCGGATGTCTGTTACCACTAAAAGTGAGTTGTAGAAATTCGCGTTCTACAAAGGTTTTTTCTTGTTTGAAATATACTTTACCAAACTCAAAAAATTTAAGGTCGGCATTTTTACGATTGATGTTATATGCAACTGAGGAGAGTGCAGAATTGACCAACTCCATACGCATCACATTCATATCTTGACTCAGTGGATTGAGCATATAAACAGCCTCTTTTAGTTCCTTTTCGCTGTATAGCTGGCTAGCTACAAGGGAGTTGTTCATTATTTCATTGAACCCAATATCTGTTAAGTAGTTACTGATTTTGGTTTTTAGTTTATTGGGGGCATTCTTATTTATTACGGATGGTACGTAGTTTACTTTTTGCGGAATAGGAATATTATCAAATCCATATATCCGTAGGATTTCTTCATATATATCTACTGGTCGTTGTACGTCTGGCCTATAGCGAGGTACTTCTAGGAAGAGGTTACCGTTGTTATTTCTCAAGATTTTAATCTCAAGGCTTTGAAGTATGGCGGTTGCGGTTTCCTCGGGTATGGGATGCCCTATGAACTTATTAAAGTCTTCTAATTTTATTTCTATCTGCAAGGGTTCTATAGCCTCTGGGTATATGTCTACCACTTCAGAAGCGATCTCGCCACCTGCTTCTTCCAAAATTAGGTTTGATACGCGCACAAGGGCAAAGTTTACCATATCTGGGTCGGTGCCTCGTTCGAATCTGTAGCTTGAGTCGGTGTTTAGTCCAAAGCTTTTTGCCGTTTTGCGGACAGCCGCAGGGTCAAAATAGGCGCTTTCTAAGAAAATATTTACCGTGTCTTTTGTTACTCCGGAGTCTAGACCGCCGAGTACACCAGCTAGTGCTATTGGTTTGTTTTCGTCAGCAATAACTAGATGGTGAGGGCCCAATTCACGATTTACATCGTCTAGTGTAGTTAGCTTTTCCCCTGCTGTAGCATAACGTGCCACTATTTTTTTGCCAGCAAGCTTATCGTAGTCAAAGGCGTGCATCGGTTGACCTATCTCATGTTGTATGAAATTAGTAAAATCTACAACGTTGTTAATAGGTTTCAAGTCAATAGACTTCAGACGTTTTTGCAACCAGTCTGGTGACTCTTTCACAGTGACGCCCTTGAGCGTAATGCCACTATATCGTGGACACGCTTCACTATTGTCTATGCTAATATCTACGCGCATTTGTCCGCGAGCATCTAAATTCTCTATGCTTGGTTTCTTGTATTTGTTGCCCGTTAGAGCTTGTAGCTCACGCGCTACACCCATGTGTGAAATAGCATCTCCTCTATTGGGTATTATCGCTATTTCCAATTGATGGTCTGTTTCAACCGTGAATACATCTGTTAGTGGAGTGCCTGGAAGTAGACTTTCTTCTAGCACCATTATACCAGACTTGTCTAATCCGAGTCCAACCTCATCTGCTCCGCAAATCATACCTTCAGATGCTTCGCCTCTTATTTTGGCTTTTTTTATATCAAAGCTTCCCTCTTCAGTATGTATCGTAGTTCCTACGGGAGCAACTATTACTTTTTGACCAGCCGCTATATTTGGGGCTCCGCATACAATATTTAGTATTGCGCCATTTCCGATGTCTACGGTCGTCTTATTTAGTTTATCCGCATCAGGATGTTTGTCCTTGGTAAGTACATGTCCTACTACTAAGTTTCGGAGTCCACCTTTTATAGATTCAGTTTTTACAATGTGTTCAACTTCTAATCCGCTCATAGTGAGCTTCTCGCAAATTTCTTCCAGAGGTAGGTCTAGGTTGATGAATCGTTTTAACCAGTTGTATGATATCTTCATGATATGAGCTGTGGGGCGAAGATAATTCCCTTATTGTAAACTCGATATTTAGAACAACCTTTTTATCTATTTATGTTATATATTGCCCTTTATTATGGCGGCAGAAAATAAAGTATCCGAGTTAATGTTAGAACAGAAAATGAGCTTTTGGATGGCTTACCTCAGTGACATAGTAGAAACCTATCTGCCTAAGGTAGCTGCAGCGGTTATTACGTTACTTGTAGGCTGGTGGCTTATTGGTCGTATAAATCGTTGGTTGAATAAACTACTTACGAATAAAACAGTTGACATCTCTCTTGTGCCCTTTTTGAGCAGTATGACAAATGCAACACTTAAAGTCCTCTTATTGGTGAGCGTAGCCTCTATGGTGGGCATAGAAACTACCAGTTTTGTTGCGGTGCTGGGTGCTGCTTCCTTGGCCGTAGGTCTTGCATTGCAAGGTAGCCTTGCCAATTTTGCAGGTGGAGTGCTGATTCTCCTGTTCAAACCGTTCAAAGTCGGTGATCTCATAGAAAGTGACGGCGTTTTGGGTGTAGTGCAAAGCATCACTGTTTTGAATACGATACTAGCTACACCCGCAGATAATACAGCGATTTTGCCAAATGGGCAGGTGGCCAATAATAAAGTGCTCAATTATACCAAGGAGAATAATAGACGGGTTGATTTAACTGTGGGTGTTGGTTACGGTGAAGATATAGAAAAGGCCAAGAAAGTGCTGTTAGAAGCGATGAAAAATGTGCCCAACGTATTAGAGAGCCCGGCTCCTTTTGTCGGTATCTTGGGCTTTGGAGATAGCTCAGTCGATTTAACGGTAAGACCGTATGCGAAATCTGCCGAATATTGGAACGTCTATTTTGCTGCAAATGAGGCTATCAAAAAAGCACTAGATGAGAATAATATCGAGATTCCATACCCACATCAAGTGGAGATTAGGAAATAGGGATTAACACTTCTACGATTGTATTTTTAGTAGTCCCAAGTCTATTGCCTGTTTAGTACTTCCAGCACCAACTCGGGAGGTCTACATACCATAGCTTTGGCACTAGTCTCTACGATTGGTCTTTCAATCAACTTTGGATTGGCCACCATAGCATCTATTACTTCTGCATCTGTAAGCTCTTTGCCCTTATAGTTTTCTTTCCAAATAACTTCGCCTTTACGTACTAGTTCAATTGGAGTGATCCCGATTTTCTGTATCAAAGCATTCAGCTCAGCTGCGGTCACCGGTTTTTTGATGTAATCAATTATCTCAACGCCTTCTGTAGGTATTAATGCAAGGCATTGCCTGCTCTTGGAGCAGCGATTGTTATGGTAAATTTTTAACATACTAGTTCTACAGAAAAACGTTAATTACAATTGATAATTACTGGCTCCCCGGGGCACCCATAACTGTGGTATACTTCAAGACCAATTTCTTGTCAGGAAAAATACGCTTATAGCAGCTCTGTACTGCCATGGTGGCTTCGTGAAAACCGCACAAGATGAGCTTGAGTTTTCCTTCGTACTGATTGATGTCGCCTATGGCAAAAATGCCTGGCACATTCGTTTGGTAGTCTGTCGTATCTACAAGTATTGCTTCCTTACCCAAGTCGAGTCCCCATTCTTTTATGGGTCCTAGTTTTGGGCTCAGCCCAAAGAGTGGAATAAAATTATCCGTCTCTATTTCGTGCACTGTTCCGTTGTTCTCGGTCACCGTTACTTTATTCAGCTCATCGCCACCGTCTAGTGCAGATATTTGTGCTTCCGTGATCAGGTTTAGTTTACCTGATTTATCAAGATTCTCTACCTTTTCTACAGAGTCTAGTGCTCCACGAAAAGACTTACGTCTGTGTACTAGCGTTACTTCACTAGCTACATCTGCAAGAAAAATGGACCAGTCCAATGCACTATCGCCACCGCCGGCTATTACAACTTTCTTGTCTCGGAATTTTTCCGGATCTTTTATGATGTAGTCTACTCCCTTGTCTTCGTATTTTTCGAGATTTATTAATTCGGGTTTGCGCGGGGCAAAACAGCCAAGGCCTCCTGCAATCATTATGTTGGGAGCTTTATGAGCCGTACCTCTATTGGTAGTTACTATGAACTGGCCGTCCTCAGTCTTCTCTATACTCTCTGCTCTTTCTCCTAACGTAAAGCCTGGATTAAAGGGAGCAGATTGCTCCATGAGGTTGTCTACCAACTCACCGGCTAGGATACTCGGAAACCCAGGAATATCATAAATAGGTTTTTTAGGGTATATCTCTGCCAACTGTCCTCCAGGTTGTGGAAGGTAGTCAATGAGGTGGCACTTTAGTTTTAGCAATCCTGCTTCAAAAATGGCAAAAAGTCCAGTAGGACCTGCACCTATTATTATGATGTCTGTTTCTATCACGCGGCAAATGTAAAATTTAGTTAGTAGTGAAATAATTAATTGGTCAAATTGTTCATTGAAAGAATGTAATTTTAGGCCGAATACAAATTGTGATGACAGGAGAATGCCTAGAATTGAATATCGAGAGTCAAGTAACCAACCATTTTATTAATTTTACCCCTTGAATTGGAATATCTCCATACCGTACTCTTGGACATTTAGTGTACTTTGTCTTTTTGTTGGATTTGTATATGCAGGCGCATTGTATTACAAATCAAAGGATGCCGACCGATTCTCTGAGTATAAGTGGGTACAAATTGTATTGCCTCTTTTGCGGTTTTCATTCGCTAGTCTTTTGGCATTTCTGCTGCTTGGTCCTATACTGACGTATGCAGGTTTCGAAACTCAGAAACCAATCATAGCTCTACTAGTGGATGACAGTAAATCCATAGTCCAAAAAGATGTTAAGTCTGAACAGATAGCGGCCTCACTGCGTATCTTAAAAACCGAACTTGCCCAGAAGTACGAGGTGAATACCATTGGCTATAGTAATGTAGCTCAATTTACACCTTTAGATAAACTGTCATACACGGGCAGTGAGAGTAATCTACATCAAGCCCTACGACACGTTAATGAGCAATATGTAAACCAAAACTTGGGCGGTGTTGTGCTGTTGGGTGATGGTATTTATAACGCAGGAAGTAATCCAAGTTTCATTGCAGACAATTATAAAGTACCTATTTATACAGTTGGGATTGGTGATACTGCGGTCTACGCCGATCTGAGTGTTAATAATGTGTCGCACAACTCACTGGCATATTTAGGCAACGCCTTTCCGTTTCGCATAGAGGTGAAGGCAAACAAACTCCGAGGTAAGCAAGTGAATATGCAGGTATTGCTCAATGGTAATATGCTTACGCAAAAGAGTCTTCGTATATCCAAAGAGTCTTTTTATCAAGAGATAGATGTAGTAGCCAAAGCTGGCAAGGTTGGTCAGAATAAAGTAGAGATACGATTGACTGCTTTTGATAATGAGAAGAATAAGGCAAATAATGGATATACGTTTTATGTAGACGTGATCGATGGTAAAAAGAAGGTAGGTATTTGGGCGGCCTCCCCACATCCAGATTTAGGTATGTTGCAAACTACCATCAATAGCAATGAAAATTATGAAGCTATCCTATCACTAGGTACCTACGAAGTCAGTAATGAATTTGATTTAGTGGTCTTGCACAATTGGTTTGCCTCGCAAGCAGAGCTGGTTTTGTATGAAAAATTGCGTAGCAGTGGTGTGCCTGTCCTACTTATCGCAGGAGATGATTTCAACGGACGAATTTTTAGTGCAGGCAGCCAAGACATAAAATATATCACCCGAGGCAGGGGAACCAATGCGGCCCTTCCATTGGTCAATGGCAATTTTGAATATTTTGACCTCGCACCGGAGGTGACAAACAGTATTAAGAAATGGCCTCCATTGCGAGCGTTGTTTGGCAAGTATACCGGCTACCAGCCAAGTGATGTACTATTCTACCAGCAGATAGGTACCGTTCCTACCCAGGAGCCATTGGCTTTGCTGAGTAATGCGGGTAAAGTGCGGTTTGGGCTGCTTGCAGGCTCTGGATTGTGGCAGTGGAGACTTGCAGAGTTTGAACAAAACGAAAGCCACGAAAACGTAAATGAACTCATCGGTAAAATGGTGCAATACTTGGCCGTAAAGGAAGATAAAAAATTACTGAATGTTTATTCGAGTGCTAAGCAATATGGGGTAGGAGAGCGTGTTACTGTGCTAGGAGAATTGTACAATCAGAGTTTAGAGGCTATCGGTGGGCAAGAGATTAATGTGAGCGTAAAAGATGCTGCGGGTAAGATATACAAGCATACCATGACAGCCAGCAGTAGTCAGTACAGATTGGTATTGCAAAATCTAGCAGTAGGAGCGTATCAATATACTGCAAATGCTACGGTAGCAGGAGTGAAATTAAAGGATAATGGTTATTTCACGGTGTTAGGCCAGCAAAAAGAGTTAGTCAATCTTACGGCAGACTTTAAGCTGTTGCGTGGTTTGTCAAAAACTACAGGGGGTGGATTTGTTCCTTTTTCGGAGATAGCAAGCTTGGGCAAGGACTTGATAGAAAACGAGGCATTCAAATCCGTAATCACAGAAGAAAATAAACTGGAAGACCTCATTAAAATGAAGTGGCTTTTTTGGCTAATCTTCGGTCTGCTTGGTTTAGAATGGTTTGTGAGAAAATGGGCTGGAGGGTATTAAGTTACCAATAGACTATGCCCAACTAAAAATACGTTCACATCGCTAATCCAACTATTTAAGGTAGAAGAAATAAATAAGCATCTTAATAATTATAGGATAACAACTAATAATTGAGAATTAATCTTACTTTTGCAGGCTTAAATAGGAATATTTACAATAATGGAAAAGTTAACAGCTGAATCAAAATCAGCACTAATAGCACAGTACAGCGGAGACGCAAAGAACACTGGGCATGCAGAAGCACAAGTTGCTATATTCACACAGAGAATATCGCACCTGACAGAACACCTTAAGAAAAACAAAAAAGATTTTTCGACTGAGCTTACATTGGTTAAACTAGTAGGTAAAAGAAGATCTTTACTAAAATATATTGCTAAGAAAGATATTGTTCATTACCGTGAGCTTATCAAGCAATTAGGCATCAGAAAGTAATTGGCCTACTCGCCTGTGGCGAGAAACTCTTTCTGGAAAAAGTCCCTTTCGTATAGTTGAGAAACTAGCATGTACAGAAATACATTGGCTAACGCTGATGTTTTTGTGTATTTGCACTTTTTGTTTACGAAGTCGAATAATTTCAAGCGTAGGAATTTCTTACAGCTTTTAATTTCTACAATGTAG
Source organism: uncultured Bacteroidota bacterium (assembly GCA_913054375.1). Lineage (GTDB taxonomy): Bacteria > Bacteroidota > Bacteroidia > NS11-12g > UBA9320 > UBA9320. The sequence goes on along the minus strand of CAJXIQ010000003.1, from coordinate 14,162 downwards.
AGCAGAAAATAAAAACGTCGTAGGCATTGGGTCTGCGATGAAACATTTTTTTAAACATTGGCGGAATAACCGCAACATTATGAACGTATTTACACAAACACTATCCTACGGTGCTGGCAAAGATGTCACACTAGAAACGGGTAAACTCGCAAGACAAGCACATGGAGCTGTCGTATTATCTCAAGGCAGACTAAAACTTTTGGCCACAGTAGTCTCTAACAAAGAGGCTAGAGCTGGAGTTGATTTTTTACCAATGTCTGTAGATTATCAAGAAAAATTTGCGGCTGGTGGCCGTATTCCAGGTGGTTTCCTTCGTAGAGAAGGCCGTCTTTCTAACTCTGAAATTTTAGTATGTAGAATCGTAGACAGAACACTACGTCCACTTTTCCCTAGTGACTACCATGCTGAGACACAAGTAATGATTCAGCTCATATCTGCGGATGCAGATGTATTGCCAGATGCACTTGTAGCACTTGCTGCCTCTGCAGCACTTACGATATCAGATATTCCTTACGAAGGTCCTATTTCTGCTCCTAGAGTAGGTAGAATAGATGGTGAGTGGGTGATAAATCCTACGGCTACTGAAATGGAAAATTCTGACGTAGACCTTTTAGTAGCTGGTACAGCTGCTGACATCAATATGGTGGAAGGTGAAATGAACGGAATTTCTGAAAAAGATATGGTAGAGGCATTGAAATTTGCCCATACATTCATCAAACAAGATTGTGCAGCACAGCTTGCTCTTTGCGACCAAATGGGTGGCAGAAAAGCACCTCGTGAGTACAACCACGAAACAAATTCTGAAGAATTGGCAGCTACTGTAAAAGAAGCTACTTACCAGAAATTTTATGATGCAGCTAAAGTTCCTTCCGAAAAGGATGAACGTTCTGAGAAATTCGGTGCTATCAGCAAAGAATACATAGAATCCCTACCAGAAGATACAGATGGTGAGACTATGACTATGGTAAAAAGATACCTAGCCAAGTCTAAAAAAGAAGCTGTACGTAATATGATGCTTGACAACAAGCAACGTCTTGATGGAAGAGCACTTAATGAAGTAAGACAAATCTGGTCTGAGGTAGATTATCTACCTTCCGTACACGGTTCTGCTTTATTTACCAGAGGAGAAACTCAGTCACTTACATCGGTAACATTGGGTTCTAAGCTAGACCAACAAATGATTGATAACTATCAAGCGAAGTCATTTAGCAAGTTGATGCTACATTATAATTTCCCTTCTTTCTCTGTTGGAGAAGCTAGACCAAATAGAGGTCCAGGTAGACGAGAGATTGGTCACGGTGCATTGGCAGAGAGAGGTATCAAGCGAATGATTCCAGATGATTTCCCATACACACTTCGTATCGTGTCAGACATACTAGAAAGTAACGGAAGTAGCTCTATGGCTACGGTATGTGCAGCAAGTATGGCAATGATGGATGCAGGTATTCAGGTAAAATCAGGAGCTTCTGGTATCGCCATGGGTATGGTTGCAGATAAAGAAGGTCGTTATGCTATCCTTTCAGATATCTTAGGAGATGAAGATCACTTGGGAGATATGGATTTTAAAGTAGTTGGTAACGCTGACGGTATATACGCTGTTCAGATGGATATGAAAGTAGAAGGCCTTTCTTATGACGTATTGGAGGAAGCTTTAGTACAAGCCAAAGAAGGAAGAATGCATATTCTAGGTGAGATGGAGAAAACAATCTCTACTCCAAACACTGGATTGAAAGATCACGCTCCACAGATTGAGGTGATGATTATACCTAAAGATAAAATCGGTGCTTGCATTGGTTCTGGAGGTAAAGTTATACAAGAAATACAAGCTGAAACGGGTGCTATTATCACTATAGAAGAAGAAGGAGACACAGGACGTGTTGAGATCTCTGGTATAGGTAGTGGTCCAATAGAGGCTGCTAAAGAATGGATTACGGGTATCATCACTGATCCTGAGCCAGGAACCGAGTATACAGGCAAGATCACTAAAATAATGGACTTCGGTGCATTTGTAGAGATACTTCCAGGTAAAGAAGGTTTGCTTCACATTTCAGAAATATCATGGGAACGTATTGAGACCATGGACAAAGCTCCTCTAAAAGAAGGGCAAGAAGTTACAGTGAAATTATTGGCTGTAGACGAAAGAAGTGGCAAGCTTAAGCTAAGTATGAAAGTGCTTACTGAAAAGCCAGAAGGATACGTAGAGCGTCCACCAAGAGAGCGTAGAGATAACGACCGTAGAGGTGGTAATGACAGACGCGGAGGAGGCAGAGATAATCGTGGCGGTGGTAGAGACAACCGTGGCGGTGGTGATAGACGTGAAAAACGTCAAGATCCAGACGTAGGATAATAATGCTGAATAATTCAGTTACAAATTATTGATGAAAGGCGAACCGAGAGGTTCGCCTTTTTTTTGTGCTTCTTTCGCCTTGTTGAGAAGCGGAGCATTTGTGAGTACCCTCAGAAAAACATATTACCTATCGTATTTCATCGATGGTAGCTGATTGATGACGTATGGCTAACATTAGTTGCTCGCTATTGTAGACTTTTTTTTCTTTCTTTGAAGTCAATGAAATATATCAAAATAGTAGCTATCGCTTTGCCACTGATTCTAGGTTATCAAGCGTGTAAGGATAAGGAAGTGAAAGAAGATCCTATCCCAGAAGAGGAAGTAGTGGTAGTAGAAACCATAGAATACAAAACCTTTGAAGAACAACGCATTGCCTTTGGAGGCGGAGAGAACCAGACGGTAGAAAAGACGTTTACGATGCATCCTCAAGAGCGAAATATAGATAATATCAAAATGTTTGTGATCTTAGATTGTCCAACGGGTGGTTGCAATATTTGGGATGTATATGCCAACATAAAAGTAAAAGACAAGGCTGCAGATAAGTGGTATGAAATTGGAAGATACATTACTCCATATGGAGTAAATACCTCTCAATTAGAAAAAGGCATCGAGATAGATGTTACAGATTTTAAATCACTGCTTCAGGGTGATGTAGACCTTCGGGCTCGTATAGAGACGTGGGGAGCAGACGGGTGGAATCTTACAGTGAATTTTGAGGTAACCACGGGAGTGCCAGATTATCAATACTATGCTGTAAGTCCAGTGCTGATGTATGACCAGTGGTCTACCTCTGGTGTGCCGTATGGTAAAGAACATGCGTATGATCTCGAACGTACAATCACTATACCGAGCAATGCACAAGAAACGGCTCTACGTACTGTTATATCGGGTTGGGGGCACGCTACTCCTGCAGATAGCGACGGTAGACCGTGTGCAGAGTGGTGCTTTAGAACACACGATGTAAAAATAGATGGAGAGAATGTCTTTTCGCATACTATGGGGCCTATTGGTTGCCCAGAAAATGTAATTCAACCACAGCGTGGGAACTGGGAGCCTGATAGAGCAGGGTGGTGTCCAGGTATGGCAGTGCCAGTGCGTACAGATATTTTCTCAGAATCGCAAGCCGGTAAGACGTTCATTTTTGAATACGAATACGAGGAGTGGACTACAGATGGTGGTACAGCATCTGGGCAAGGTGGAGCATTTTATGCTACCTCTAGTTTTGTGATAGTAAAAAGTAACGAGCCGATTACGAGTGCTACTGTGGTGGAGTGATATTCGTTTGAATACCTGAGAGTTTCGCGGTAGCGGCACGCATTGAAGGACAAAGAAAATACGCTAAGAAACAAAAAAAGGCAAACCTCTCGGTTTGCCTTTTTTATTTGGGAGGGATTAGGTGTATTTATCCGTTCCCACGTCTCCAATTTTTACGCTCATTGGCTGTGTGGTAAGACCAAGCTACTACGCGACTACTCTTATTGCCTTGTCCCATATCTATGGTTTTTACTTGTTGAGCATTTACATTTCGAAGCGATTCGTATATATCTTTTAGATTGCCCTCCTTACTCACCAAAGTACTAAACCATAATACGTTTTTCTTAAAAAGAGCACTCTCTTTTATCATATCGCGGACAAATCGAATCTCGCCACCAACACACCAAAGTTCAGTATGCTGGCCACCAAAACTTACTGCTGTAATAGGTTTATTACCTTTACTGTCAGTTGCTTTTCCTTTGGACAGATTTTTTACCTTACGCATATTGGCATGTATAGCATCCTCAGCACTCGCGTGAAACGGAGGGTTACATGTCGTTATATCAAAGTGCTCGTCTGCTTTAATGACTCCTTTGAAAATGTTAGAAGGATTGCGTTGCAAACGTACTTCTATTGCTAGTTTGTTTGCTTTAGTGATAGCGGTAGCGATTTGTATACTTTTAGGATTGATATCCGCAGCTACAAAATTCCAATCGTATTCTATGCAGCCTATTATGGGATAGATGCAATTTGCTCCCGTACCTATGTCTAGGACTTTTACACGTGGTCCACGAGGTATATTTTCATTGTCGTCGTTGCCTAGTAAGTCTGCAATATGGTGTATATAATCGGCTCTGCCCGGTATAGGAGGGCACAAGAAATCTTGAGGAATATCCCAATGATCTATGCCATAGTCTTTTTTTAGTAATGCTTGATTGAGAAGCTTTACTGCATCAGCATTAAAGAAATCTATTGTTTCTGAACCGTACTTGTTAACCGCTACGTATTTTTTTAGAGCAGGGTTTTCTTCAATCAGCTGCTTAAAGTTATACCTGCTCTTATTTCTATTTCTTGGGTGCAGTTTACTTTTTACTCCGGTAGTGCTTGGTTTTGGCTGTTGTTTTTGAGACATATACAGCTACAAAGGTAAGCGAAGTGGCAATGATGTAGGTACGCTGTTTTTGAACGATGTGTGGTATGGTAATCTTCTTTTTGTAGGCATACGCGTCTGGGCGTTTTCTGTGGTCCTATCGTGTCCCACATTCTCCCTTTATACCCCAAAAAGGCGCTTTTTATCCGTCCATAAACGCTAATACTGAAAATTTACGGGAATTTATGCCACCTATTAAAACGTTAGTAATCAAGTAAATAACATTGTTTGTGGAATACTTATGTGAAAAAGTGGGAGATAGTGGGGTAAAGTGGGAGATTTCGTTTTACTTTTGACATCAACAAAAAAGATAAACCGTGTCTAAACCACTTTACATAGGAGAATTTGAGGTCAAACTAGACGACAAGGGTCGTGTGGTTTTGCCTGCTGGTCTCAAAAAGCAGCTTCCGAAAGATGCTGTAGGTAAGTTAGTGGTGAATCGTGGCTTTGAAAAGTGTCTCACGCTTTATACCCGAAAAGACTGGGATGATGAGTTGAATGGATTGCAATCTCTCAATCATTTCAATAAGCAGCACCGTATGTTCATTCGTCAGTTTAGTAATGGTGCGACTGAGATACAATTAGACAACTCCTCTCGTATGCTAGTGCCCAAAAAATTGTGTGAGTATGCTGAGATTAAGAATGAGGCCATTTTTTATGCGTATGGCAATCGAATAGAAATCTGGAGTAAACATCTATATGAAGACATGATGGATGTAGATGCAGACGACTTTGCTAATTTGGCTGAAGATGTAATGGGCAATGCAACTAAGGGAGGTGATAATGAGTAAGTATCACGTACCTGTAATGCTGCAAGAGTGTCTCGATGGATTGCGAATAGAACCGAACGGCGTGTATGTAGATGTTACCTACGGCGGTGGTGGCCATTCGCGAGCTATATTAAACGTACTTGGTGAGAGGGGTAAGTTATTGGTTTTTGACCAAGACGAAGATGCTGTTGAAAATAGAATAGATGATCCACGATTGTACTTCTGTCAAGGAAATTTTAGGTATTTAGAAAACTTCTGCTCCTACTATGGAGTGAGCAAAATAGACGGTCTTTTAGCAGATTTGGGTGTGAGTTCGCATCACTTAGATGCAAAGGGTAGAGGCTTTTCTTTTCGATTTGGAGAGGCCGATCTGGATATGCGTATGAATACGGAAGCAGAAATTTCCGCTAAGAATGTACTCAATACGTATGATCAGCCAAGATTGGCAAAGGTGTTTCGTAGTTATGGAGAGTTGGATAAGGCGTCGCCTATGGCAAATGCTGTGCTCAATTATCGTGCGGCAAAACCCATAGAAACTACAGAAGACCTCGAAATAGCATTGGAGCGATTTCTCAATGATAAGACAAGAAATAAGACGCTAGCTAAGGTGTACCAGGCAGTGCGTATCGAGGTGAATGCAGAGATGAGCACACTAGAGCTAATGCTTGAGCAGGCTACAGATTTGCTTAAGCCCAGTGGGAGGCTAGTAGTTATGTCTTACCACTCGTTAGAAGATAGAATAGTAAAGAACCTTGTGCAAACGGGCAATGTAGCTGGAGACAAGAATCCAGATCCGTTTGGAAACTTACCGCAGGTGTATAAGGCGATAAGTCGCAAGCCTGTCATGGCGAGCAGCCAAGAGATAGAGATAAATTCCAGAGCACGCAGTGCAAAACTCAGAGTAGCAGAACGTATCTGATGGCAAAACAAAAGAAATCCATTTTGACGCCAGAACTTAAGCTCACCACCGAATGGATCAACTACCTTATCTTCTTATTTGGGGTGGCTCTACTGTATATCTACCTCACACATCGTACAGATAACATAGTACGCGATATAGAGTCTACTAAAAAAAACCTAGTGGAAAAAAGAGCGGAGAATATCACACTCAAATCCGAATTAATGAAAAATCGCTCAAGAGCAAATCTGGAAGAACGACTAACTGAGCGTGGGGTGAAAGAACCCAATAGAGCAGTAACAGTCATAAAAAAGCAAAAAAATGACTAATGTAAGGCAAAGCATAATGTGGCGTGTGGTCTTCGGCATGAGCGTCGTAGCTCTTTTTGCATTGTATGTTACTTTTCAGATGTTTAGAGTGCAAATAGTCGAGGGTGATAAGTGGTTGAGCTTGTCAGACAGCACGACTATTCGTCGTATTGATATTAGCCCAGCCAGAGGAAATATTTATTCGGATGATGGGAGCTTACTTTCTACTTCTATGCCCATTTACGATATACGATGGGATGCAACCGTTGTAAATGCAGATACCTTCAAGATGTATGTGAATGAGCTGGCTTTCCAATTGTCAGAATTGTTTCCCAATCACTCTGCATCATACTTCTTGGCAATGCTCAAAAAAGCCAGGGCAGACCAGAATAGATATAAATTAATTCGTCGTAAGGTGAATTATCACCAACAGAAAGCAATCCGTGACTTTGCTATTTTCAGAAAAGGAAGATACAAAGGCGGAGTATTATTTGAGTTAAATACTAAACGTGTGAAGCCAGCGGGCCAATTAGCATACAGGACTATAGGATATAGTACAGTTGATAATCCCGGTGTAGGTCTTGAGAGAGCGTACGATGAAGATTTAGGGGGAACCAAAGGTAAGCGCTTAGTGCAGCGTATCTCTGGCGGCTATCGTCCACTCAATGATGCAAATTTAATAGAGCCTCAAAACGGGCGTGATGTTCATACATCTATCAATATAGATTTTCAAGAAATTGCGCAACGTTCGCTCAAGAAAGCACTTGTACAGCATGCAGCTAAGCACGGTTGTGTGGTAGTAATGGAAGTGACTACGGGTAAAATAAAAGCTATTTCTAACCTAAAAAGAAGAGAAGATGGAACATATGGTGAGTTGTATAATTATGCAGTAGGGGGCAGTTATGAGCCAGGTTCGGTATGGAAAGTATACTCCGCTATGGCAGCATTTGAAGATGGACTTATTGATGTAAATGATACAATAGACATAATGAATGGTGAACGTGATTATTTCGGTAAGCCAATGCGAGATTCAGACAAAGGTCGCTTTGCTAAAATGAGTTTTAAGCAAGCGTTTGCCCGTTCCAGTAACGTAGCATTTTCTTCTATAATTTTTGACAATTATGCCAAGAACCCGAGTAAATATATAGCACACTTAAGAAAGCTAGATTTAGATAAAACCACAGGCATTGAGATACTGGGAGAAGAAAAACCGTTTCTCAATCATCCGCAAAGTAGTAGTTGGTCTCAGCTTACGCTTCCTTGGTTGGCCATAGGTTATGAGAATCAACACACTCCTTTGCAATTACTTACGGCATATAACGGCATTATTAATGACGGCATTATGATTAAGCCACGGATTGTAAATCAGGTCACAGATGCTGGTTTGGTTATCAAGGACAATAACAAAAAAGTAAATAGAATTCGCGTTTGCAGTAAGAAAACATCAGACAAGATCAAAGAAATAACTGCTGCTGTATTTACCGAGGGATCTGCTCGTGGAGTGCGAAGTAATGTGGTTTCTATGGGCGGAAAAACAGGTACGGCACAGATAGCCACCAAAGGTGCTTACCAGAAATCAAAAAAGTACAATGCCAGTTTTGTGGGTCATTTCCCTGCGGATAAGCCAGTGTATAGTATTTACGTGCGTGTAACCGAGCCTAGTAACGGTAAGTTTTATGCCTCATCTGTAGCTGCACCAGTATTTAGTGAAATCGCTAATAAGATATTTACCATTAGTGTCAAGCAAGAAATTGACTACAAAGGCACAGAGTCACCGTTGTACACCCGCGGTTATTATTCAGATTTCAAGCAGCTAAATAATGTGCTAAACGTAAAACTAAAAAACGAGGTAAATACAGATATCGTAAGTATTAATGCGGTTTCTGGGTCAGCAAGTGGTGTGGTTGTGCGAGACGGTAAGGTTCCAAACCTGAAAGGTATGGGCGCTAAAGATGCGATGTATCTCTTAGAGTTAAACGGCTTTCGATCAATAATTCATGGTCACGGTAGAGTGATGGAGCAGAGTCCAGAACCAGGTACACGTGTCCAAGCAAATAGAACAGTTTATATCCGGTTGAATTGAGAGTACTAATAGACATATTATCTGCAATAAAACCGACTTCGATAGTTGGTGACCAAGAACGAGATTTACATGGACTTACATTGGATTCTCGTGAGGTGAAACAAGGTTTTTTGTTTGCAGCTACTCGCGGTGCTTCTACAGATGGACACTTGTATATTAGCAAGGCTTTAGAGCAAGGTGCAAGTGTAATACTGTGTGAGGAATTGCCAGCAGAACGAGGTAATGCTACATATGTAGTGGTGTCAGATGCTGCAGAGGCTTTAGGTAAATTGGCTTCAGAGTACTATGAGAATCCAAGTAGCAATATTCAGCTTGTGGGTGTTACAGGTACCAATGGTAAAACATCGATAGCTACTATGCTATACCAGTGTTTTATGAATATGGGTCACAAGTGCGGTCTGCTTTCTACCATAAAATATAGTATCAATGGTGTAGATACCATTAGTACGCATACCACGCCAAACAGTGTTCGTATCAATGAGCTACTAGCGGAGATGGTAGATGCAGGATGTGAGTATGCTTTTATGGAAGTGAGTTCTCATGCGTTGCACCAAAAAAGAACTGTAGGACTCGAATTTAATGGAGCAATATTCTCCAATATTACGCACGATCATCTCGATTATCATACAGACTTCAAAGAATATCTATATACCAAAAAACGCCTTTTTGATGGCTTGGGAGCAGATGCTTTTGCATTGGTAAATAAGGACGATAAGAATGGAAAAGTAATGGTGCAGAACACCAAGGCGAGTGTGTATACCTACAGTCTAAAGTCGATAAGCGATTTCAAAACGAAAGTGATAGAAAGCGACTTCGATGGTATGCTCTTGAATATACGCACTAGTGAAGTTTGGCTCAGGCTAGTAGGTAAGTTCAATGCATACAATGTACTGTCCGTTTATGGTGCGGCATTTTTGCTTGGTAAAGAGCATTTAGATATAGTAACAGCACTCAGTGCTATCAATAGTGTAGATGGGCGTTTTCAGAATATAAAAGAAGCAGGGATTACAGCTATAGTAGACTATGCCCATACACCAGATGCACTGCAAAATGTAGTAGATACTGTAAATGCAATACGTACTACAAATGAGCAATTTATCACTGTAGTAGGCTGCGGTGGGAATAGAGACAAAGAGAAACGTCCGGTGATGGCTCGTATAGCCTGTGAGGCTAGTACGCGTGTAATTTTAACTAGCGATAATCCACGTAACGAGGATCCAAATGAGATCATCAAAGAAATGATGGTCGGAGTAGAACCCAAACATTTCAAGAAGGTATTGCAAATAAGCAACAGAGAAGAAGCCATAAAAACGGCCATAAGTCTGAGTAGCTATGGAGATGTAATACTAGTAGCAGGCAAGGGTCACGAGACCTACCAAGAAATCAATGGAGTACGTCAACCATTTGATGATAAAGAAATCATAATCAAGAACTTAAAACTAATAAAAGAGTAATGTTATATCACTTATTCGACTACCTACAAGACACATACAACCTACCTGGAGCAGGTGTGTTTCAGTATATCTCATTTAGAGCTTCGCTAGCGGTAATTGTGTCGCTTATTATTTCCTTGGTTTTTGGAAAAACGCTCATAGAAAAGTTAAGAAACTTGCAAGCTGCGGAGACTATCCGTACTCTCGGTCTTAGTGGTGAAGAAGCAAAAAGAGGTACACCTACCATGGGTGGCCTTATCATTATAGCAGCTATCCTTATTCCTACATTGCTTTTTGCAAAGCTAAATAATATCTATGTCCAACTCATGATATTCAGTACCGTATGGCTGGGTGTTATTGGATTTATAGATGATTATATAAAAATTTATAAGAAAGACAAAGGAGGACTAGCCGGTAGATTTAAGGTGGTAGGTCAAGTAGGCTTGGGTGTTATAGTAGCTCTTGTTCTTCATTTCAATGACGACGTTGTAGTGCGTGAGCAGTATAAAGTAGCTACCGTACAAGAAGCTCCAGAAGGAGTTGAGGTGAAAAATATCAATGGGCAGTTGATGTATTTTAAAGATGTGAAAAGTACAACAACTACGCTTCCATTTATCAAAGCACATGAGATAGATTATTCAAAATTCTTATTTTGGATGAGTGACGCTGCGGCAAAAAAATGGTCTTGGATTGTTTTTATGCTCGTGGTAGTAGTGGTGGTAACTGCCGTATCCAATGGTGCCAACCTTACAGATGGGATAGACGGATTAGCTGCGGGTACAAGTGCTATTGTTAGTATTACGCTGGCAGTACTCGCCTTTATCAGTGGTAACCTCATATTTTCAGATTACCTCAATATCATGTTCATACCAAATCAGGGTGAATTGGTGATTTATGCAGCTGCACTAGCAGGTGCATGTATTGGATTCTTGTGGTATAATAGCTTTCCTGCTCAGGTTTTTATGGGCGATACGGGCAGTTTAGCACTAGGAGGTGTTATAGCGGTATTTGCTCTTATGATACGCAAGGAGCTTGTGCTTCCTATTTTGTGTGGAATATTCTTAGTAGAAAATCTGAGTGTGATGATGCAAGTGAGTTATTTCAAGTACACCAAAAAGAAATACGGTGAAGGTAGAAGGATCTTTAAAATGTCTCCACTTCATCATCATTACCAAAAACTAGGATATGCAGAGCCTAAAATAGTTGTACGCTTCTGGATTGTTGGCATCATGCTAGCCATTTTTACCATTATCACATTCAAGCTAAGATAAGAATTGAGCAAACTGATTTCCATATTAGGTGCTGGTGAAAGCGGTGTAGGTTCAGCCATACTTGCCCAAAAACAAGGGTATGATGTATGGGTGAGCGACTACGGTACAATCAAGCCTCAGTTTAAAGCTGAGTTAGATGAATATGGAATAGCCTACGAAGAAGGAGGGCACAACGAGGCTAAGATTCTTTCTTCTGTCAAAATAGTAAAAAGCCCCGGGATAGCGGATACCATTCCTATGGTGACTCGAGCAGTAGTAGAGAAAATACCCGTAATAGGAGAGATAGAATTTGCTGCTGCATATACTACTGCCACGCTCATTGGGATTACCGGTACCAATGGCAAAACTACGACTACTTTACTCACGTATCACTTGCTCGAAAAGGCGGGGTTAGATGTAGCCATGGCAGGCAATGTAGGGATAAGTTTCGCTAAGCAAGTAGCCTTGAATGATAAGGACTTCTATGTATTAGAGATCAGTAGCTTTCAGCTAGATGGCATGCATACCGTAGCACTAGACTACGCTGTATTGCTCAATATTTCTCCAGACCACTTAGATAGGTACGATTCGTATCAAGCATACATTGAGTCTAAGTTTAGGATAAATAACAATCAATCGGCAGAGCAGAAATTCATCTATTGTGCTGACGACGCGGATGTCGTAAATCAACTAAAGCATCACACTACAAAAGCACAACTCATACCGTTCTCCTATGATGGTGGACCGATAGAGGAAGGTGCTTGGGTAGCAGATAATCAAATCAACATAAAACTAAACAAACCAAAAACAGAATTTCATATGCCAGTAAATCAATTAACTATCGCCGGGAAACACAACACATATAATTCCATGGCGGCTTCTATCATCGCTAATTCTCTACTCATTCGAAAAGAAAATATTAGAGAAAGCCTTTCGGATTTCAAAAACGTAGAGCATAGGCTTGAGTTTGTTGGAAAAGTAAAAGGAATCAGTTTTATAAATGATAGTAAGGCTACCAATGTAAATGCAACATGGTACGCACTAGAAAGTGCAGAAAGCCCAATCATTTGGATTGCAGGTGGGGTAGACAAAGGAAATGATTACGAGGCTTTGAGCCCACTGGTAAAAGCGAAAGTAAGAATGATCGTGTGCCTTGGGAAAAATAATATGAAATTACACCAAGCATTTCGCAAGGATGTAGATATGATGATAAATGCAGGCTCTGCACAAGAAGCTGTTGACATTGCTTACGGGCTTGGCGAAAAAGGAGAAACGGTTCTTCTATCTCCAGCGTGTGCTTCGTTCGATTTGTTTGATAACTACCAAGACAGAGGCCATCAATTTAAACGAGCTGTAAGATCACTTTAATAGACTGGTGAAAGAGTTTTTAGGGAAATACCTGAAAGGCGATCCATACATTTGGTTCGTCGTATTTGCACTCTCCGTGTATGGCGTTTTGGCGGTATATAGCAGCACGGGTGCAATGGCATGGCAAGATAGAGGCGGTGATACGGAGTATTACCTTTTCAAGCATTCTGCATTGTTGATTTTTGGTTTATTTACAATGTGGCTTACGCATATGGTCAATATTCAGTATTTCTCTCGGATAGCTCAAATTATGCTCATACTAGCCGTTCCATTGCTTATCTATACCTTATTGTTTGGGGTAGAAATAAACGATGCTCGCCGTTGGGTTATGCTACCCGGTATAGGTTTAACGGTACAAACTTCTGACTTTGCCAAGCTTGCCTTGGTGGCATTTGTAGCTCGTTTTATGGCCAAAAGACAAGGAGAGGTACACGATTTTAAAAAAACGTTAATGCCCATTCTTGGGATTATCCTAGGCATTTGTCTACTCATATTCCCAGAGGATTTTAGTACTTCAGCGGTATTGTTCCTTACCAGTATGCTTGTCCTTTTCTTAGGTAGAATACCCCTCAAACAGGTAGGTTTGCTTGTAGGAATAGGCGTTTTAGTTCTAGGCGGTGCCTTTGCTTATGTGATGAATACAGACGTAGAGTTTGGTCGTATTGCCACCATGAAAAGTAGGATAGAGGCTTTTACAGATGGTAGCGATGATGGTGGTACATACCAGAGTAGACATGCAAAAATTGCCGTTGCTCGTGGAGGTTTTACAGGCACAGGTCCGGGGCGTAGTCGCCAAAAGAATTTTTTACCTTCCCCATTTGCTGACTTTATTTATGCCATTATCATAGAAGAGTATGGAAGTATCTTTGGGGGATTAGCATTAATCGTTTTGTATATGTTATTGCTTTATCGATCGTTTCGTATCGTGCTAAAATCAGAAAATTCATTAGCGGCACTTCTGGCCATTGGACTTGCTTTTAGTTTGGTGGTACAAGCCCTTATCAATATGGGAGTAGCGGTCAATATTTTACCTGTTACAGGATTGGCACTGCCTATAGTAAGTAGAGGTGGTACGTCTATCCTTTTTGTCAGTATTGCCTTGGGTATAATCTTGAGTGCCAGTAGAACCATTTATCCAGAAAGAGAAAATGCCTAGAAAGTATCGCGTACTCATATCAGGTGGTGGCACAGGTGGTCATATATTCCCAGCAATTGCTATTGCCCATGAGATAAAAGCAAAGTATCCTGGGAGTGAAATTGAGTTTGTAGGAGCAAGAAAAGAATCATATAGAAATAATTCA
>CAJXIQ010000002.1 GCA_913054375.1 uncultured Bacteroidota bacterium | reverse complement strand
AAGGCATTAGCAGCTTGGATGACTTGGAAATGTGCGGTTGTAGGGATTCCTTATGGCGGCGGAAAGGGTGGTATTCAATGTGATCCTCGCAAAATGTCTCAAGGAGAGCTTGAACGTTTGACGAGAGCATTTACAGGTGCTATGCGTGATGTATTTGGTCCAGAGAGAGATATTCCTGCTCCAGATATGGGTACAAACCCACAGACAATGGCTTGGATTATGGACGAATATTCAAAGCTCGCAGGTCAGGCGTCTCCGGCAGTAGTAACGGGTAAGCCGTTAGTATTGGGTGGATCACTTGGTAGAGTAGAAGCAACAGGCCGCGGTGTCATGGTATCTACTCGTAGTGCAATGGCGAAATTAAAAATGAATCCAACGGAGTCTACTTGCGCAGTGCAAGGATTTGGCAACGTAGGTAGTATATCTGCTAAGCTAATAGAGCAACAAGGAGTGACTATAGTCGCTATTTCGGATATTTCAGGAGCATATTATAATCCAGATGGGCTAGACATTGAAGAAGCAATAAATTACGTAGCTCGAAAAAAGAGTTTAGAAGGCTACAAGGGCGGTAAGATAATTAGCAATGATGAAATACTAGAGCTCGATGTAGACATTTTGGTGCCTGCCGCACTCGAAGATCAGATTACAGAAGAGAATGCAAACAGAATTAAAGCAAAGCTTATAGTAGAAGGCGCAAACGGACCAACCGCTTCTAATGCAGATGCTATATTGGATAAAAATGGCGTTATGGTAGTACCAGATATTCTTGCAAATGCAGGAGGAGTTTCGGTTTCTTACTTTGAGTGGGTACAAAATAGACTTGGATATTTCTGGACGGAAGAGCGAGTAAATCGTAGAGCAGATAGAATAATGAAGCAAGCTTTTGACAGCGTGTATAAAGCAGCACGTAAACACAAGTGTAGCCTAAGAACTGCAGCGTATATTGTGGCAATAGATAAAGTAGCAAGCACATCTAAATTAAGAGGAAGTTTTTAATGAAACTACATAGAGAAGGTTATAAAATAGTACTTATATCCACCTTACTTTTAGGTGGCATATTATTCCTAATATCAGAATTTGGGGCGCCTCAATGGCTTACAGTATTGGTAGGTATACCGCTGGTAATACTGTTCATTTTGATAGTTCGTTTTTTTAGAAACCCACCACGGTATTCAGACAAAACAGAAAATGGCGTAGTTAGCCCTTGTGATGGTAAAGTAGTGGTAATAGAGGAGGTGGAAGAAACAGAATACTTTAAAGATAAGCGGATTCAAATTTCTATTTTCATGTCACCTCTCAATGTGCATGTTAATCGAAATCCGGTTTCGGGCATTTTTAGTTATTTCAAATATCATCCGGGCAAGTACTTGGTAGCTTGGCATCCTAAAAGTAGTACAGAAAACGAACGCACCACTTCAGTAATTAAGACAGATGCCGGAGCTGAAGTGCTCTTTAGGCAAATAGCAGGAGCAGTAGCCCGCAGAATTAGATGGTACATAAAACCAGGAGACAAAGCCGCCAAAGGAGAAGAGATGGGCTTTATTAAATTCGGATCAAGAGTAGATGTATATGTACCTCTAGGTACAGAGATTAAAGTAGCATTAGATCAAAAAGTTTCTGCTGCAGAAACACTAATCGCCGTCTTAAAATAGTGAGATGAGTATCCTCGAATACTTAGAAAAGCACTTACCTTCTAACAAAGCACACTACATTTTATCCTTTTTGGAAGAACGTAAGTGTGTGCTGAAAGTAACCAAGCAACGAAAGACAAAACGAGGAGATTTTAAGCAAAATGGCGCTAGATTAAGTATTTCTGTCAATCATGATACCAATTCTTTTCGTTTCTTATTTACGCTTGTTCACGAGATAGCACATCTTAAAACATTTTTGGAGTATCGACATAAGGTGAAACCACACGGAGATGAGTGGAAAGCGAATTTTAGAGCGCTATTTACCTCTCTTGACATCGCTGATGAGTTTAAGAAAGATGAGCAACTATTTGCGGTGGTTTCTGACGAGCTAGTTAATCCAAAAGCGTGTAGCGGAGTCAATATACGCGTAGAAAAAGCCTTTTCTATGTACGACGAAAAACAAGGAACATATTTAGAGGAATTGACGGTTGGTGATCTATTTGAGTTTGGTCCACATCGGTATGAAAAACTAGAAAATCGTCGATCTAGAGTGATGTGTTTGAACCTCTCCAACAATAGAAAATATACGATCAATAAAGCTGCATTAGTGCAGGTATGTGAGTGAGCTGGTGTAAGGCATAGAACAACCGTTGGATTCAGTACTTTACTGGATTTGCAAGGAAAAGCATACAGTGGCAATTAAAGAAAACGGGTGGTATCTTAATGCCGATTAGTTTATAGTAGTGCCGGCAAGGAAACAATACGTTCGGCATATTTCAGCGGGTGAACCTTTTTTTGGCATCTAAAATTTGGGAAACTGAGTGGGCTCATACTCATGCATCATTCCATAAACTAATTCAAACAGTTCTTCTGCATTGGATTTGGAGAAATAATCGCCATCTGTACCATAAGCCGGTCTGTGGTCTTGTGAGGTAAGTGTTCGTGGAGCTGCATCGAGATACTTGTATCCTTCTTGCTCTTCGAGTACTTTCTGCATCATAAAACCAGTGGCTCCTCCTTTTACGTCTTCATCCATAAATACCACTTTGTTGGTTTTCATCAGTGATTCTACAATGGTGTGATTTATATCAAATGGGAGTAAAGATTGTATATCTATTAGTTCTACAGAGATCCCCTTTTCTTGGAGTAACTTAATTCCTTCTTGTGCTATTCGTATGCAGCTTCCGTAGGTAACTACGGTTATATCTTCACCATACTGTAGTGTTTCGGGCACTCCTACAGGCACAGTAAAAGAGGTAAGATTACTAGGTAATTTCTCCTTTAGTCGATAGCCATTCAAGCATTCTACAATCAATGCTGGTTCGTCAGATTTTATGATGGTGTTATAAAATCCGGCAGCACGTGTCATGTCCCTAGGTACAAGCACATTTATTCCGCGTACGGCGTTTAGTATCATTCCCATAGGTGAGCCACTGTGCCATATTCCCTCTAGGCGGTGGCCCCTAGTTCTTATTATGAGCGGGTACTTCTGCCCTCCTTTGGTTCTGTACTGAATGGTAGCAATATCATCACTCATCATCTGCACCCCATAGAGCAGATAGTCGAGATACTGTATTTCAGCAATCGGTCTTAGTCCACGTAGCGATGCGCCTACTGCTTGTCCCACAATGGTGTTCTCGCGAATACCCATGTCCATCACGCGGTGGTCCCCATGCTTGTCTTGTAGTCCAGCGAATCCTTGATTTACATCTCCAATTTTACCTACATCTTCGCCAAATGCAATGACTTCTGGGTGAGTGCTTAGCAGGTGATCAAAAGTCTTATTGAGGATTTCGAATCCATTGAGTTCTTCAGCATCGTCTGCATACGTTGGTTTTATTTCAACGACACTGCGTGCACGCTGCGGAGACTGACTATGTAGGTGGCTGCTATAAATGTCTTGATACCTGGCTAAGTAGTCGATGTGATACGTACGTAATTCGTTGGCCTTCGGATTACCAATGTTTTCGCGCAGAACCGTATGCATTGCTTTCAGAATGTCTTTTCTGCCGGGATCCATCGTTTCTTTTAGCGTGGCCGCGGCATTACTATCTATATTTTTCAGAAGAGCTACTGTTTCTGTTACCTCTGTTTTTATTTCGTTGCTAAAGGCTGTCCAAGCTGCTCTTTTAGATTCTTTTACTTCATTTTCAGCCAATTTTTCGAGAGAAGCTATTTCACTATCTTCTGCTATCTTGTTTTCAATCAACCAACTACGCATTTTACTTACGCAATCGTGGTCCAATTCCCAAGCTAGTCTTTCTTTAGATTTGTATCTCTCGTGAGAGCCAGAGGTAGAGTGTCCTTGAGGTTGAGTAAGCTCCTTTACGTGCACCACGACTGGAGTATGCTTTTTACGGCATATTTCAGCTGCTTTTTTATAAGCATTTATAAGTGCAGGATAGTCCCAGCCATTTACCGTAATAAGCTCTATTCCAGTACCGAACTTGTCGGTTTTGAAACCGGAAAGGATTGCACTTAAGTTTTGCTTAGTAGTCTGATGTTTTGCATGGACAGAAATGCCATACTCGTCATCCCAAATGCTTACCAGTAGCGGCACCTGCATTACACCAGCTGCGTTTATTGTTTCCCAAAAGTGACCTTCAGAAGTACTCGCATTACCTATTGTAGCCCAAGATATTTCGGTTCCTTTTTTAGAAAATGTTGTATTTTGGTGAAGATCTTTGTTGGACTTGTATACCTTGGATGCAAACGCAAGACCAAGTGCTCTAGGCATTTGCCCAGCGGTAGGGGAGATGTCGGATGAAATATTAATGCGATCCGTTTGTGGTAACCAGTTTCCTTCGTTGTCTAGCAAGCGTGTCCCAAAATGACCATTCATACTTCTGCCGGCACTACTAGGCTCATGGTCAACACTTGGGTGAGCATATAATTGAGCAAAAAATTTCTGTACATCGCTCAGTCCCAGGGCAAACATGATCGTTTGATCGCGGTAGTAGCCTGCACGAAAATCTCCATTGCTCATGTAACGAGCCATAGCGACCTGTGCAACCTCTTTACCATCCCCAAAAATTCCAAACTTTGCCTTTCCGGTAAGGACTTCTTTGCGACCAATAAGTGAGGTTTGTCTGCTCCTGTAAGCAGTAATGTAATCACTCTTAACTTGATCGATAAATTCTTGCTTTGATATAGATGTCGAAGTTTGCTTTGCCACGTCTAATGCCATAATTTGAGTAGTGCAAAAGTACGTTTATTATACCACTCTCCTGATGTAGACTATCGTACCAATTTCTTGCTTATAATCTTATTGCCAAGTTTTACGCTCAGAAAGTAAACTCCTTTTGGGGCTTCTTCTAGGTTTATGGTGGTGCTATTTTTTTCTGTAACTGACTTAAAATCAATTTCTTTACCTTGAATATCAACAATACTCAAAAGAAGCAATTGATCAGTTGAAGAGAGCATGTAGACCCCATTGTTAGAGGGGTTTGGATAAATGCTAATTTGAGTTGATGCTATGTCAAAAATGGAAGCTGAGCCATCACCATTAATGACAAGTTCGTAGCCATCTGTAGTGTCTGGTACAGGTAAGGCTAGGATTCCCGCTTTGGCATATACTGTCGTTGCTATTTTCAGGTCATAGACTCCAACTTGTGATTGGGTAGGATTTCCCTTTACATTTACACAACCTACCGCTCTCCAGTTGAAAACACAATTCATGGGATTGCATGTATATTCAAAACCAGAAGGGAGTCCTATCACATTATTCACTTTTATAGAGTCAATGGTTGCGTTTAAGTTTTGCCCGCCAAAAATAACGGCTGTATCTTTTAAGGCCAATACTTGAAAACTGAAGTCATAGGCTTCATCTGCAAACGCAGTATCTGGCTGCTCGGGATATACGCCGGCTTGCGTTATGGTGTTGTCAGGATTGCAGTTCTGAGCTTGTACGTATACTGCAGTTGCTGTAAGTGTGGCAATAAGTAAAAATCTTTTCATAACAGATTGGTTTTATACATTTGTGAAAAACGAAGATATGCGGAAGCAACTATTCATACAAGCGGTTTTGTGTCTTTTGACAATTCAGAGCTTTGGACAAACGCTATATACTTATTCTGGAAAACTTATAAATAAAAGCAACGAAGCTATTGTAGGTGCTCAGTTAAAGTTATTGGTAGCAAATAGAGTTTTAAGTATTACCAACGTAGCGGGAGAGTTCTATTTAGAAACGGAAGAGCCTTTGCTGAGAGTGGTTCAAATAGGCTATCAAGAAGTGCAGATTACACCAGAGGATTCTTTACTCGTACTGGTTGAAAAATCGAACTTATTAAATGCCATTGTAGTATCAGAAAACAAACATGCTTCTGAATTAAAAAATGCTACAATATCCATAGAAATTATACGTCCTGACCTTATATCAAATACCGCTCCTACTAACCTGGAAGAGAGTATTGGTAGGATAAATGGAGTGCAAGTGGTAGACAATCAGCCTACTATACGTAGCGGTAGTGGATGGAGTTACGGTGCGGGTTCACGAGTGCAGGTGTTAGTAGATGGGGTACCCATACTTAGCGGAGACGCAGGTCAACCCTTGTGGAATTTCATACCTACAGAGGGAGTAGGTGGTGTAGAAATTATCAAAGGAGCAAGCTCTGTAATATATGGCAGTTCAGCATTAAATGGTGTGATCAATATCAAAACCAGAAGGCCGACAAATAAGCCTTTTACGGAATTAAATACATCTGTTGGCTTCTATGATTTACCAAAACGAAAATCGCTGCGTTACAGAGGAAACAAAAGAAGTTCAGTTTCTAATATCACGGCATATCATACGGGAGTATATGGTGGTTTAGGAGTCACACTAGGGTTAAACGCTCTGAGGGATGAGAGCTATAAAATGAGCGATTATGATAATCGTATTCGCGGCACCTTAGGATTACGTAAGGTTGTGGCAGATAAAAATTTAATTTATGGCGTGAATACCACCTACCAGCAAGGTAAATCAGGCAGTTTTCTATTGTGGGAATCATATGACTTGGGGTATACTGCATTGGACAGTGGAGATACCGACAATAATGTGAATCGGTTGAGTGTAGATCCCTATATAAAGTGGGTCACAGGTAAATTTAGCCATTCGCTAAATACACGATATTTGGGAATAAATAATGATGTAGACAATGGAGATCCTGCAATGGATCAATCCAATAGTTCAAAGTTGATATATGCTGATTATCAGTCTAATTTTAGCTTGCCAAAGAAAAATTTTAATGCAATTGGTGGCCTAGTAGCTATCAACACAGAAACCCAATCGCCACTCTACAACGGCACTCAGAATGCGAGTAATTATGCTGCGTACCTTCAATTGGAAAAACGGTGGAATAGACTATCTGTAAGTGGAGGCGCACGCTATGAGCAGTTTATGCTCAATGACAGGTCAGAAGGCAAGCCTGTATTCCGAGCGGGCTTAAATTATGCCGCGGCTCAATTTACTTTTCTTCGGGCAAGTTATGGTCAAGGGTATCGATTCCCAAGTATAGCGGAGTCGTATATCACAACTACAGTAGGACCGGTGAGTATATACCCAAATCCAGAATTAGAATCCGAAACCGGGACCAATGTAGAAATAGGTATTAAACAAGGTTTTAAAATTGGTAAAATTCAATTCCTTGCAGATGTGGCAGTATTTCAAATGACTTTTGAGAATATGATGGAGTTTACCTTTGGCCAATGGGGTTCTGTAGTTCCACCCTTGTATGGAGCTGGGTTTATAACACTGAATACGGGTAAAACGAGTGTCACGGGTTCAGAAATCAATTTGAGCTTCCAGCGAAAATCAAAAAACATAAAAATTCAGGGATTTGTGGGATACACGTATGCGGATTCTAAAGCCTTAGAACCCGCTAAGACAATAGGTGTAGATAATATCAATACTCAGCAAACCTACCGCAATACAAGCTCAGATACAACAGGAGATGTTCTAAAGTATAGGCCAAAGCACTTAGCAAAAGCAGATGTTATGGTCAAGTACAAAAAGTGGACATTTGGTTTAGGTGCTACGTATCAGTCAGCTGTGCAAAACATAGATATGGCTTTTGTGAATTTCCCCATTAGTGCCTTCGTTCCGGGAATACAAGAGTCTATAGACAAGGAAATTACGGCATATACTATATATAATGCTCGCATGGGTTATGCGTTTTCTAAGACATGGCAAACAAATCTATTGGTAGCAAATCTTTTCAATTTTGAGTATGCCATTCGGCCCGCTGATTTAGGCAGTCCACGTACAGTTCGATTGCAAGTAACCTACACAATAGACAAGGCAAAATAATCTGTGTATAGGATACGTAGGGTAAATGTAGCTTTGCATAGTAAATGAGTATAATCAAAAAGTTAGCGGGCGATACGGCTATATATGGAATACCCAGTATTGTAGGGCGTTCTGTAGGTTTCTTGTTGATTTTCTTCTACGCAGGGTTTTTTACTCCAGATCTTATT
Organism: uncultured Bacteroidota bacterium; assembly: GCA_913054375.1. GTDB lineage: Bacteria > Bacteroidota > Bacteroidia > NS11-12g > UBA9320 > UBA9320. The sequence goes on along the minus strand of CAJXIQ010000002.1, from coordinate 48,067 downwards.
GCGCCCCAAATAGAGTTTTACGCGTATGCGGCATTCTTCTTTGTGGTCTTACCTCACGGAATGGAAACAGCTTTTTTTAACTTCAGCAGGAAAAAGGAGGCTTACAAGGATGTTTTTGCCACATCAATGACATCGTTAGCCGTAATGGTCTGTGTTTTTGTCTTTCTGATGCTGCTAAACAAGCAGGGTGTGGGGTCATTTGTGGGTTACCCAGAACAATTGTCCTACGTCGTTTGGTTTACAGCACTCTTATCATTGGATGTGTTAAAGTCTGTCCCGTATGCTCTTTTGAGGTACCTGGGAAGACCGAAAAAATTTGCGTTCATAAAAAGTTTCGGGATAGTACTTAACGTAGCGCTCAATGTATTTTTTGTTGTGTTTTATCCAAAAATGACTGGAGGTTCTTTGAGTATTGAAAATGTATTTATTGCAAACTTAATTGCCAGCAGTGTGGAGTTTTCCCTACTTCTAGGCGATTCTATAAAGCATTTTGGTAAGCCAGACTGGACCCTTTGGAAAAAAATGTTTAGGTACTCCTGGCCGTTAATTATTCTTGGATTTGCAGGCATGATCAATGAGGCTTTTGACAGACTAGCAATGCGGAAGCTATTACCACAGCAATCCGTAGATTATGAAATTGGAGTATATGGTACTTTCTACAAACTCAGTATGCTAATGACCATATTCATACAAGCATTTCGTTATGCAGTAGAACCTTTTTTCTTTGCTCAGGCAGACAAGGACGATGCTAAAAGCTCCTACGTTCTTATTATGAACTGGTTTGTATTTGCTTGTGGGGGAATTTTCTTAATCGTATCATTATTCAAAAGTGAAATAGCCCATTTATTCATCCGCTTGCCAGAGTATCACTCACATTCAGACGCACTTTTCATCGTACCTATATTGTTAATGGCCAACCTATTCCTTGGCATTTTTTTTAACTTGAGCATTTGGTACAAACTGAATGATAAAACAAAGTTAGGGGCTTTGGTATCTGCTGTTGGAGCAATAATTACGGTTGTTCTATTGTATGTTTATGTTCCTATTTACGGATTCAAAGCAGCAGCAATTACAACGCTTATTGCTTATTGTGTGATGACTGTTTTAAGTTATACCCTTGGCCAGAAATATTATCCGGTGAATTACAACGTTAAGTTGGTAATGGGTCTAATAGCACTATGTGTTTTTTTATACGTAGTTTCAGAACAGGACGGATTGAATAATTTGGCAGCTTATATAGCTAATAGCGTGTATGTTACTGTTTACGTGTCATTGGGTTTTAGATTTCTATTAAGCATTAAAAAACCTAAATTTGCCGCGTAATGTTGAATGTTTTCGTCATAAATAAGAGCAATAATTCGCTCCCTGTGTATCAGACTGAGCAGTCTGCAGGATTAGACCTGTCTGCCTTTTTAGAAGAAGACGTGGTTTTGGAACCAATGGATAGAAAACTTGTGGGCACAGGTATATATATGGCTTTGCCAGAAGGGTACGAAGCAATGATACGACCTCGCAGTGGAATGGCTTTTAAGTATGGAATTACAGTGATTAATAGTCCTGGGACTATTGACGCTGATTATCGCGGAGAAATAAAAATAGCATTAGTGAACCTGTCAAAAGAGGTGTTCACAATAAAAAACGGTGACCGGGTTGCTCAGATGGTCATAAATAAATATGAGCAAATAAGGTTTAATTTGACCGATAGTCTGGACGAAACAGAACGAGGATCGGGTGGCTATGGTCACACAGGAATTTAATAATTAGCAGAAGATACAAGATGAATTTAATCATACCAATGGCAGGAATAGGAAGCAGATTGCGTCCACATACTCTTACGGTTCCAAAACCGTTAGTGCCAGTAGCAGGAAAGCCAATTGTACAAAGACTCGCAGAGGATATTGCAAGTATTGTAGATGGCCCACTGGAAAACATCGCTTTTATTGTGGGACCGAGCCAGCAGTTTTTCGGTCCACAAGTGCAGGAGCATCTGTTAGCAGTAGCGAAGAAGCTTGGTGCTACGGGATCTATACACGTACAGAGTGAAGCGTTGGGCACAGCCCATGCTATATACCAAGCAGAGCAGTTGCTTTCAGGCAACGTAATTATAGCATTTGCCGATACTTTATTTAGAGCAGATTTTAAGCTAGACGCAAGTGCAGATGGAACTGTTTGGGTAAAGGAGGTAGAGGACCCCAGAGCTTTTGGTGTAGTACAACTAGATGCGGACGGTATCATTGAGGATTTTGTTGAGAAACCGGAAAACCCCAAGTCAAATTTGGCGATAATCGGTATCTACTATTTTAAAGACGGCGATGCTGTAAAGTGTGAGATTAAGCACCTACTGGATAACAAGATTATGGAAAAGGGAGAGTACCAACTCACCAACGTGTTAGATAGCTTGAAAGACAAAGGAGCTAAATTTACCCCCGGTAAGGTAATCGAGTGGTGGGATTGTGGCAATAAAAACGCTACGGTTAACACCAATCAACGTGTGTTAGCCAATGCCACAGAGATACTAGTATCAAGCAGCATGAAAAGCACCAATTCGCAAATAATAGAACCGTGCTACATTGGAAAAAATGTTCAGCTAATAAATGCTAAAGTTGGTCCTTATGTGAGTATTGGTGACAATACGGTAATAGAAGACAGCGTTATTGAAAATACCATTATTCAGACAGAGTCTCATATTTTAAATGCAAACATTACCAATTCTATGATAGGCAATAAGGTATATTATGATGGTTCAGCAAATGAGATTAGCATAGGAGATTACAGTACCCAAAAGATTGGCTAGACTCACTCATATAGCGTCATTGGTTGTGGTTCTCTTTGCCTTTGGCTGCAAAAGTTCATCGGTTGGGGTAGCCCAAGTTAATGACTTGGATTATAAGACCCGAAAGGCATTCGAAAAATCTTTTTTTGAAGCGAATAAGCAAAAAGTGCTAAACAATTCAGAGAAGGCACGTGAACTCTATAGTCAATCTCTCATGCTGCATCCCCAAAGCCACGCAACGATGTATCAGCTTGCCAAGCTAAACTACCAGTTAGAAAGATATTCAGAGGCGTTAGTATTTGCTGAGAAAGCGGTAAGTACGTCTCCTACTTACAATCACTGGTATTCGGGTTTATTGGCTCAGTATTATAGCAAGTTTGGCAAATACCAAAAGAGTGCAGAAGTATTCATTCAAATGATTGAATATGAGCCGGATGTAAAAGAAAATTATACTGAATCTGCCAATCAGTACTACAACGCAAAACAGTTGGCTAAGTCTATTGAGGTGCTCAAAAAGATGCAATCATACTTTGGGATAGAGAAAGTATCGAGTACTCGATTGGATTTTGTTTACTCTGCACTAGGCGATAACGACAAAGCCGTGTTAGAAATGGAGAAACTGGTAGAGGCCTATCCAGACGATATTCAGTTCAAAGGATACCTTTCTGAGACTTATGTGAAGGCAGGAAAAAAAGAAAAGGCTGTGGCTTTACTGGAGCGTCTCGTCAAAGAGTATCCAAGTGTAGGGAAAGCACATTATGCTTTATATGGCATAAAACACGAGGCCGGCAACGATGCGGAGGCAATGAAACATCTTAAGGAAGCGTTTAAGTACGACGATCTGAGCTTAATTCAAAAAATGCAAGCGGTTACGGTATTCTTGCATGCCTTAGACAAAGACACTACAGTAAAAGCTGATTTATTCGATTTTAGCGAAATTTTAACTGCGAATTATCCAAATTTTATTGAGCCATATATCTTTAAATCAGACATATATGGCACCACAGGTCAATATGATAGTGCAAGGTACTATATTCAGAAGGCACTTGACATAGACCCTTCAAAATTTCAGTTGTGGAGTAAATTACTTGGAGCAAATGCACTATTGAACGATGTAGACCAACAAATTATAGATACGGAGAAAGCCCTAGTGTTATTTCCTAATGTTATTGCGTTGTACATTTCTCTAAGCTATGCATACATAGAGAAGAAGAATTACTCTAAAGGTATAAAAACAGCTGAAGAAGGGCTAGAAGTTGCCATGGACAAAAGAGACAAAATTCAATTGTTACTTTGCAAGGCATCAGCATACGACAAACAAAATATGTTTGAGATGGCCGATAAAAACTTCGATAAAGTCCTTAAAATGAACCCTTTTAATGGCACGGTTCTCAATAATTATGCGTTTAGTTTGGCCAATCGAAAGATCAAGTTGGGAATGGCAGATAGTATGATTACCACCGCGTTAAAATTAGAACCGGCTAATCCTTTTTACCTTGATACGAAAGCCTGGATTCTATATGGCAAAGGAGAATTTGAGCGAGCATTAAGAATACTAAATAAATGTATACAGCTAGACCCGATGGGCGAAGACTACTACATACACGCAATTGCTTGCTATGTAGCCTTAGAAAACACCAATATGGCGAATGAAATGCAACAGAAACTGGATAAATTGAAAAATGAATAGCGGAATAAAAATACTCCTTACTGTAGCCATATTTTCAATTTTGAGTGGATGTAAATATAGGAAAAAGGTAATTTCTGCTGAGGTGAATGCCGCCACAGTTGCTAAATTCTGGTCTAATCAAATGGAGTATTCTTCTCTAGAGGCTAGAGGCAAGGCAACGGTTACAATGAATGCAAAGACCCATACGCTTTCTATGCACCTAAAAATGCATAAGGATAGTGTAGTTTGGGCTAAATTTAGCCTATTTGGGTTCGGAGCAACAGTATTAATTACACAAGATAGCTTCTTTATGCTGGATAATATAAACCAACAATACATGGCATACGAGAACACTTACCTTGACCAGTTTCTGGGTTTCAAAGCTGAGGTAGGTCAAGTACAAAACCTTTTGCTTGGCAATGCTGTACTGAGACAAAATCTCTATCGGCTTAACCCAGAAAATACAGCTATGGTTGCTAATGAAGGTATTGCAACTAACACGTTAGATTTTAACGAGCTTTTTAGAACGTTAGTCTCAAAAATAGAAACTCCTGATACTACGCAAACGGCACATATTCAGTATGATAAGTATGAGATATACGAGCAAAGTCTCATGCCAAAAACGGTAAATATTGATGTGCAAAAAGGTGATAATATCATAAAAGCCGTGCTCAATTACCAGAACGTGAATTCAAATCCTAACCTCACTTTTCCGTTTAAAATACCATACGGATATCAGCGTAGGTAGGTCACACATTCTCGTAACAGCAGTATGGCTGGAGGTTTGCATAGTGATGATTGTACAAATATCGGCGACATGCTAACCTATTGCAAGGTGCAGAAAAGCAAATTCCTGTATGCTCTCTCAGAGGTTTTTTCGAATAAGTTGATTCACTTTTTTTTACAACGTTAAATAGAGATATTAGCCCCAATGAAAATAGGGGTAATAGGAGCAGGTGTAATGGGTAGAGGAATAGCTCAAGTGAGTGCTATGGCTGGCCATACTGTAGTGTTGTTTGATATAAATCATGACACACTCGAAACAGCTCGGATAGGTATAGACAAGAACCTAGACAAAGCTATAGAGCTTGGGAAAACAGATGAAGTTGGCAAGGCCAAAACACTATCTAACCTACACTATTCTAACAGTATAGCAGACGTGAGGGTAGATATGATTATAGAGGCCATCGTAGAACGCCTGGATATAAAAACTAAGGTGTTGGCTGACCTTGCAGAGATCAATGGTGAGAGTACTATATACGCTTCCAACACTTCATCCATTCCGCTTACGCAGATAGCAGCTTCTTTTGTGTTCCCAAAGCAAGTGGTGGGTATCCACTATTTTAACCCCGCTCACATCATGAAACTGGTAGAGGTGATAAGTGCAGAACAAACGGACCCTTTGGTTTTAGATCAAGCCAAAGAATATGTGAAAAGCGTAAATAAAACGTGCATAGTTGCCAAAGATGCTCCCGGTTTTATAGTGAATAGAGTAGCACGGCACTTCTATGTAGAAGGTCTCAAGATACTGGAAGAAAATGTTGCAACGCATGACGTGATAGATGACCTAGTAAGAGCCAGTGGCTTTAAGATGGGGCCCTTTCAATTGATGGATCTCATAGGCGTAGAGACAAACTTGTCGGTGACAGAGTCAATGTACACGTTATTCAACTACGATCAGAAGTTTAGACCCAGCAGAATACAACAAAAGAAGGTACAAGCAGGTTATTATGGTAGAAAGTCTGGGAAAGGTTTTTACAACTACGATAAATGAAGAAAATAGCACTTTCCATAGTATGTACACTGCTGTTATTTAATCAGTCATGTAAACCGGATAATCAGTTTACAGGCGATTGCTTTATTCAAGATGCGGCCGTAAATATCACCATTAATATGGATTTGCCAGAGTATTTTAACTTAAGAAACCTTGGAGAGTTTGCTTCCTTTGAAAGCCAAGGACATAGAGGTGTGTATGTGATACATAATTATGATGATATGTATTATGCTATAGAGCGTACATGCACGTACCAGAGTGAAATGGATTGTGCAAGAGTGACACTAGACAATGATATTTTACAACTGCGATGCGGCACGTTGCAAGACACCACTTTCTCGCCGTGTTGCGGCTCTGTTTATGATTTTAATAGTGGATTTATTAGTGGTCCTACCCGTTGTAATCTGAAAACATATCGAGTAGCTAAGAGCGGTAACTCACTTTTTGTGAGCAATTGAAGCAGTGAGTGTTAAGGCAGAGGGCTACAGGAGCGATTCGTGTTACGCAACGATACTTCCAGCAGCGGTTGCTTCACTCGGAGCTACAAACTTGAGTTTGCCGTCTGTATCTTCCTCCATTAGTATCATGCCTGTGCTTTCTATTTTTTTGAGTGTTCTCGGAGCTAAATTGGCCAAATACGTTACTTGCTTACCAATAATGTCTTCTGGAGCATAGTGTTCTGCGATACCACTTACTACTTCACGTGTTTCAGAACCTATGTCTAGAGTTATGTGGAGAAGTCTGTCTGCCTTCTTTATTTTTTCAGCTGCAGTTATAGTAGCTACACGTATATCAAGTTTGGTAAAATCGTCGTACTGTATCATTGGTTTTATTGGTATTTCGGTTTTTTCTTCTGTTGGTGATGCTGCACTTTTAGCATTGATCTCTTTGGCCTTTTGAAGTTTTTCTCTTTGTACTTTTATTAGTTCGTCCTCTATTTTTTCAAATAAAAGAACGGGCTTGTTTATCTTATGTCCCTCTGTAATAGCATCATCGTATGAATTAATATTCAGAATGTTGAGCAACTTGTCTGATGTTACAGGCAAGAATATTTGCGCGTAGTTTCCAATTTCTTTTACGATTTGAATACAGGTAAACAAACAGTCTGCCACCGTCTGTGCATTGGCTTCGTCTTTTATGAGTTTCCAAGGTTCGGTGTCTTGCAAGTACTTGTTTCCGTTTCTAGCGATCTCCATAAAGGCCTCTAATCCAGAACGTTGGTTAAAGTTTGATAAAGCATCATTAATCTTACCGGTTACATCTGGCAAGGCGCTATGGAGTGTACCACTAGGCACCTTGCCATCATAGTAGTTGTGCGTAAGTACGATTACTCTATTCACGAAGTTACCGAGAATAGCAACGAGCTCATTGTTCACTCTTGCTTGATAATCGACCCATGTAAAATCCGCGTCCTTACTTTCGGGCAGTATAGAGGTAAGTGCATACCGTAGCTCATCTGTCTTTCCCGGCAAGTCAGTAAGATACTCATGCAACCAGATGGCATGGTTTCTACTGGTAGATATTTTATCTCCTTCTAGGTTTAGGAACTCATTGGCTGGCACATTGGTAGGCAGATTATACGCTCCATGTGCATGAAGCATAGCGGGAAATATGACGGTGTGAAATACAATATTGTCCTTGCCTAAAAAATGAGTCATCTCTGTATTGGAGTCTTTCCACCATTTGGTCCAATCCTCGCCGGCAGCTTCTTTGGTAGCGGTGATATATCCTATAGGGGCATCAAACCATACATACATTACTTTACCATCTGCTCCTTCAACCGGCACATTCACTCCCCAGTCTAGGTCGCGTGTCATAGCACGTGGTTTCAGACCTTCTTGCAGCCAGCTATTGCACTGGCCATAAACATTTGATTTCCAATTATCTTTTTTTGATGCAACCCATTTGTCCAAAAATTCAGATTGAATGCTGTCCAGTGGCAAATACCAATTTTTGGTCTCTTTTAATACTGGAGTATTGCCTGTAAGTGCAGATTTTGCATTAATCAATTCTTGTGGACTACTGGTTCTGCCGCAGCTCTCACACTGGTCTCCATATGCACTCTCGTAGCTGCAGTTAGGACACGTGCCTACTATGTATCGGTCAGCTAAAAACTGATTGGCTTCTGCGTCATACAGTTGTTCTGTTACCTCTTCTATAAAAACCCCTTTGTCATACAACGTTTTGAAAAATGCTTGAGCAGTTTCATGATGGAGTGTGTTGGTAGTTCGGCTAAAGGTATCAAAGTGGATTCCGAAATTTTTTAGACCTGCAGATATTACTGAATAATTCTCATCTACTACTTGCTGGGGCGTTTTATTTTCTTTTTTGGCTTTTAGGGTAATGGGGACTCCGTGTTCGTCTGTACCACAAATAAAAAGCACTTCTTTGCCCTGCATTCTAAGGTATCTGTTGTAGATATCTGAAGGTAAGAAACAACCGGCAAGGTGTCCTATATGAACAGGGCCGTTTGCATATGGAAGCGCGCAGGTGATAAGATGTCTTTTTGCCATTGGGGCAAAGGTAAGGTATGCCTAAGAATTTTGGGCTTTGGACTTTCTATTTTGAATTCGAGTGAGAATAGGATGCAGGAGCACAGCTAATAAAATGATGGACGTACCCATGTAAAAATAAATATTGAGTTGTGCATCTTCATTTAAAATCCAGATAGCCAGCAGTATGCCGTATACTGGCTCTAAGTTAATACTCAGGTTAGATATGAATGCAGAAATTACTTTGAGAGCATCCAGAGCAAGAGCAAATGCCAGACTTGTGCACAATAGTCCTAGAACAATGAGCCACCACCAGTCATCTCCGGTAGGGATCCACTGAGGTTGTGGGAAGAGAGATTGAAGTAAAGGATAACATATGGTGATAAAAACGAATCCCGCACCTAGCTCTATAGTGCTAACAGACAAGGTATTTTGCCCGGTGATATACTTTTTGTTGAGTGTAGAAAACAAAGAAGCTAGAAAGGCAGAAATGATGCCAATGACGATGGCCCAGTAATATGCTTCACCTACACCACTCAGGAAATATATGCCCACTATTACCAGGAGGCCAAGAAGTAATTCAATCCACTTGAACTTAGATTTTGTGATAAGGGGTTCTAGTATGGATGTAAATAACGAGGTGGTTGCAAGACAAGATAAGGTCACTGACGCACTATTGCCCACCTTTATGCTACCGTAAAATGTAAGCCAGTGTAGAGCGACCAACACACCTATACCCATAAAGATGAAGAAATTGGTTTTTTTGATGGATCGGATACCCTGGAGTACGCCAGGAATAAATACCAATCCTACTACGGCTATCCATAAGCGATTCCATACCAAGGCGGTCTGTTCTAGGGTTATCAACTTACCAAGAATAGCAGTAAATCCAAAGAGAAATACAGCTAGGTGTAGCTGTAGATATGCTTTTTGTTTAGTATTGGGTAGTGCCACGTTGGCGACAATATTAATTTAAAAATACAAATCAAAATGAAAAAAAAGTCTAGCGCGTAATAGCACTTTGCAGAAGTGAATTCTGATCAGAGAAGATAGCAGATTCTCCAACTTCATAGGTGCACAACTTTGCTGATGTGCAAAAAATGATTTTAGCAGTATTCTTACATACATTAAAACGAAAAAAAATTATGCGGTTAATCCTGCGTTGACTTTACTTTTTAGGTTTTACCTCTGATTTTGCCAGGCTCGATATTTTGACTCTTGTTTTGGTTCCATAGGTATAGGGATCGGTACGGTATTGCGTGTTTCTATATACCGAGGATAACTAGTGAATTAGAAAGATTTAGAAATGAATCTTAATTAGATTCCGTTGAGGTAATTTCGTAGTCCATATGAAAGATGAAAAAAAACTGGATGAACTTTTTGACAAAAATGGAAATCTGATAAGTCCACAACTACCCATTCATATTAAAAACTATATGATCGATATAGATGGAACTGTAACTGAAGACGTGCCCAATGAAGAGCCCGAGAGAATGGCTACCTGTGAGCCTTTTCCAGATGCTTTAGAAACACTAAATCGCTGGTACGACCAAGGACATATAATTACTTTTTTTACATCTAGAACGGTTGAACACAAAGAAGTCACGGACAATTGGCTCAGAAAGCACGGTTTCAAGCACCATGGGGTGCTCTACGGTAAACCACGTGGTGGTAACTATCACTGGATTGACAACCATATTGTACGAGCTACAAAATATAAAGGAAAGTTTACAGACTTAGTGATGCAGAAAAAAAATGTTGAGCTATTTGAGGAGTAGAGATACGATAAGATTGAAACAAAAAAGGCAACTATGTAAGAGTTGCCCTCCTAAACTAAACTGCTTTACCTAACCAATTCATATAAAGTCTTATTTCTTAACATTGAGGACGATGTCTATTCGGACGTCATCACTCAGGATAAATCCGCTTTCTCCAACATTAAAATCGAGTCTATCTAGTTTTATTTTACCGTTGAAAGTTCCGGTTTCTCCGTGGTTTGTGAATGAAAATGGAACTTCAATGTTTTTGGTCTTGTCCTTTATCGTTACATCAAATTGCCCGACAAATTCGTCTTTAGATTTGGCAATAGAAGTAGAACGCATTTCTATCTTTGGGTATTTAGCAACGTCAAAGTATTCTGCTTTACGCAGGTGCTCATCTCGTTTATCAATACCGGTATTTACAGTAGTTGCTTTCACAGAGGCATAGATGCGAGAATTGGCAAGGTCATTTCTGTCAAACTGGATGGATGCCTTAATACCAGAGAATTTACCATCTACGGTGATGCCGGCATTTTTGATGTGAAACTTTACTGAACCGGTAGTAGGAGACCAATTTGTTGAGGCAATCGCAGCGATGGTCATTAATGAGAATGCAATGAGTATGTTGATTTTATTCATTGTGTTACTTTTTAAATGGTTTGTAATTGATGCTGATCATTCCAAGGAGTGATTTATTTCTGAAACGATCGTTATTGTCATTGTAGGTTATTTTTTCAGTGGTGGTGTATTCGGTAAACAAAAAGGTAAAACCTGCATTAACAGTCAGCTTTGTGGTCACATTATATTTTACGTATAGTTCACTGTTGAGCATTCCGATATCATTATCGCTTATGAGCAGCACATTATATGCCGTGGGTTTTGCAGAGAGTTGATTTACGGTGTTCACTGGTTTATTGCTGCTTATAGGTGTGCCTAACACCTCTTTACCAAAAGCTATGCCAGCAGCATCTATATTGAATCCAACACCCCATTTATCAGAGATATCATACTCCAAATAGATGACTGCATTGAGCGAATTGTGTTGTGCTTTTGCTACACTAAAGGTGTCAATATTTTCTTCTATATTCTCGATAAACAGTACCTGGGGTCCTTTTTCACCGCTTGTAAGATAGGCTGGAGCCGTTATATACGTGCGATTACTAGCAGCGTAAGCGTTAAACCTGAGGCCGTATCCAAGTTTAAATTTAGCTTTGGAAGTAATGCCATGCATTTGTTTCCACGAAAGAGCTCCAGCAAATTCATTTGGAGCATAACTCAATGCTAGTCCAAAATCGTGCTTTTGTTTGAAATTGGATTGTCCGTAGCCGAATAAGCTTGGAATGGATAGCAGTGTTATTAGGATTAGTTTGTTCATATGTATTGTCATCAGTGGTTTTAAAAGCATTCTATACCAACCTAGTAGGGGAGTGTGTCATCGAAATCGAATAGATTTGATACTATCATTCCCTCTACGCATACAATAATGCTGGAGAGGGAATGAAGGAATACTCACATCTTTATATTTAAGTGTTACACCAGTCGGAGTTAACGAATTACACGAAAATTCCTTACAAAAGAATCACCTTGCATATCATTGACCACTTTATGACGTAACGGAGAGAAAGCATTTAATGCTTTTAATACTAAATGATGGGCAGTAGGATTAAGCATTAGTTTGTTTAGTAGTTCGGCTTTATTCACTCGTCCACCAAAGTGGAGGTCCCATTCTTTGTTGTATCGCGTTCTGAGTTGAGCAAAGTTTTCTTCCTCAAGAATTAGTTGAGACAAGACTAGTGCGCTTCGGGCAGCTATGCTCATGCCGTTGCCACTAAGCGGACTTATGCTCCCAGCAGCATCTCCTACAAAAAGCATGTGTTCATTGTATAGCTGCTGCTTGTTGAATTTTATGTTGCTAATTACCAATGGTTTGGCCCACATAAATTCAGCTTTGGAGTATACTTCCTTCAATTTTTTATTTTTGAATAGTACGTTTTTTTCGAATGCACGGATATTGTTGTTGTGATATTTGAGTTTTGAGGCGTCTGCCAAGTAGCACAAACAATATTGATTGTCTTCTATTTTACTTATTCCGCAGTATCCACCGTCAAATGAGTGGAGAGAGATGAGGTTCTCTTTGAAATCTCCTTTGATATGATACTTTACGCCGATGTATTTCCTCTTGGCGGCAGTTTTGGGTCTTTTTAAGTACCCTGGGGAGTACTTGCCGTGTGAGCCTATAATTAAGTCCGTTTTATATGTTCCATTGGCAGTGGAGATCATTTCGTTTTGCACTTCGGTTACCTTAGTTTTAGGATGAAAATGTACTCCAGATTTTTTCATTTGCTCAGCAAGTGCGTGGTCTAGTTTGTACCTGCTCAACCCAAACCCACCTGTTTTTAAGGAGGTATTAAGCTCTCCCCCCTTTTGAGAAGTGAGTTGTAGGTTTTTAATAATTGGAAGGTTCCAATCATCGAGTGGCAAGCCTAGACTTTTAAAAAATGCGTAAGATTCCAAAGAGATAAACTCGCCGCATACTTTATGGCTTGGATAATCCTCTTTCTCAAAGACCACTACCGATTTCCCCTCTTCTGCTAGTAGAATAGCCAAGCAACTGCCGGCTATTCCTGCACCGATTATGCCTACATCGTACTTATCCATATACAATTATTTGATGGCGAAATGCCCATTTCCATTTAACAGTGTAATGGGTAGCACCTGCTTTTTTTAGGTAAGTAAGCCATTCTTTTTTCTTAAACCCACGAAGCACACTCAAAGGTGCGTCATTTTTTACCAGATACGACTTGGAGAAAAGACGAGTCAATAGCATAATGGCGTAATAAGCGATAAAATTACGTTCTAGGTCATTAATGATTAACGTTATTTTTCGTTCAATGGCAAAGCGGATTAAATCTATGATTTGGTCATCGGACAGGTGGTGTGTAAATAGGCATGCGTGTAGGTAGTCGATTTGCTTTATGTGGTTTTCTATATTGCGGTAGTCGTCATGTATGAAAGTAAGTGTATTGGGCAAGTGAGATTGGGCATACTGGCTACACTCTTCTTTGAGGTCCACACCGTATAGATTCAAGTTAATGCCTTTTTTTTGGGTCCATTGACGAATAACGTCGAGCATATCGCCACCACCAGAACCTATATCTACTAGCGTTTTATTTTCTAAATCAAGTGTTTTTAATGCATTGGTGGATATGGCATAGCCGCCCAATAACGTGTTTATTGTGTGGAGCTCTTTCAAGTTAAGCTCCAAGTCTTTTTGGCCTACTGCACCGTCTAAAAACTCTTTGGTATGGGAGCGGTGGTTAAACATATGCGAGTAGGGCAGATTCTAAAGTAAGCCCAGGTCCAAAAGCACACGCAATGAACTCTTTCTTGGCAGACGGCCTGTTATTGAGCATTTCTTTAAGCACAAAAAGGATAGTAGCAGAAGACATATTCCCCTGTTCGGATAGTATTTTTCTAGAAGCTGTTACTTCGGATTCATCTATATTCAAAGTGGTCTTAATGCCATCGATAATTTGCTTACCTCCGGGGTGTATGGCCCACCCAACTTGCTGCGGATTTTTGTCAAACAATCGTTTTTGGTTTAATGATTTGCTGATCGTATTGGGAACGGTACCAGAAAGCGTCATCAGAAATCCAGATGGAGATATTTTCCAACTCATTTCATCTTTGGATGTAGGCAATAGGCGAGATTCAAAGTCGATTAACTGATATGTAGCGTTGTGTTTCTCTGACGTTATAATTACGGCGGCTGCTCCATCTGCAAACAAGGAATTGGACAGTAAGTAGTCGTCTGCAAACTGGTGCTGAAAGTGGAGCGTACACAGTTCCACAGAAATCATCAACACAGTCCTTCCAGCTGTGGCAGTTATATCCTTGGCTATACGCAATCCAGTAAGTGCAGCATAGCAACCCATGAAATTTATGTTGTATCTGTGTGTAGTAGAAGAAAGACCTAACTTATGTATCAGATCTATTTCCACCCCTGGAGCTTGCATACCTGTGCAGCTTATGAATATGACATCAGTGATATTGTCTTTGTGTTTTTGGAACGCAGGATTGTCCCGTACCGCTTCCTCTGCAAGTGCTATAGCGTTGGTGTGGTATGTTGCTAGCTTTTCCTCCAGCGATAACGGGATAAGTTTTTTAATATGAGGTTCAACACAATGCCTTTTCTCTATCTCGCTGCGGGCAGTCAAGAATTTTATTTTACGCTTAATGTCGGAGTCATTCGTCAGAGAAGAATAAATTTCAGCAAACTCATCTTGAGTAAGCGAGTTTTTGGGTGCAGCTGTACCTATATGTTGTATGTAGCTCAAGACCTATGTTAAAATTAAGTAAAGGAAGAATAAATTGAATACTACGGCAGCAATTACATTCATATACATCGTGTGCTTATAGTCCGCATACGTGATATCTTTCCAAACCTTACTCGCCCAATAAACGAAATACCCTATGATGGGTACTTGTATTGCGGTGAAGAGATAAAAGGAAGTAATATCTGTTTTGGAAAAGTGGAGGTAGTAGAATAGCGCAGCAATGCTAAACATAATTCCTGCGAATATAAATGTACCTCTGTAGCCTAGTTTGCAACTCAAGGTAGTTACGCCATCTGCTAAGTCACTTTTATGTTGGTAAATCTGGGTAAGTGGGTATATGGCTCCTATTTGGAATGATGAAGCTACCATGGGCAAGATTTCACTTAAGTGGAGTCCAAATAGGCGTGATGGAGATACATCTCGATGTAGACAGCCATAACTAGAAAGGTAAAAAGTAAAAGCACCTTGAAAGATAAAAATTACGAAAAATCCGATAATTGGATATTGTTTTAGTCGGATAGGTCTATAGCTATAGAGCCTTGAAGCGGAAATGTATACAGAGATTAACAAGGCAAATGTATTGCTTATGCTGAGTGAAAATAGTAGAGCTGAGATATCAAGGGTGTTTGCTAACCAAAGCATTTTCTTATTTGGGGGAGGTGGATTTTTCAATCCTCCAACACTGCCAATATCTCGGTCGTAGTAACTATTAAAAATATTACTGGCGGGGTAGGTGAGTACATGAAGAATAATGAAAACAAGGGCAGCAATCGTGTAGTTTACCTCAGGCAACTGAGATACAGCAAACAAGAATACTGGCATTAGTAGCAAAGAAAAGTGCAATCGCAAATGTTTCAGAGCATCAATCCACTCTTGTTTATAGCTTGCCATTTATACGTATCTTTTTGTGGGTGTTGATTTGCCAAACTTGCTCCACTTGTCACGTATGGGTTGTTCTGGCACAAGGCTGTTGATGCAGGTAAGATGCAGCATTAGCAAACGATGCGGTGTACAGCGCAAAGTAAAGAGGAGTGTACAAAATATACAAAGTGCCGAAAGCATTGATTCTTCAAATGTACGTATAACAAAAAATCCCTTACGCAAAGCGCAAAGGATTTTTAAGTTTTGTTTTTTATCAAGTGCTACCAGTCGTCATCATCGATGAAAGGAGTAGCTTGACACGTTGCCTTCAGACCTTCAATTAATTTAGTTACTTGAGTATTGCAAGCGATTAGAATTTTGTCGTTGCCACGAATGTTCTTTTTAGCGCTTAAGTAGTATTCCATGTAGGTTACATCCATATCTTTTTCTCCTGATGTATTGGATTGCACATGTACGAAGTTTTCAAATTTATATCTGTAACGCTCGTCTTTGAAACGAAGTTCCATATCAAACTCAAGGGTTCCAGCATCTTTTGTTTGGTACTTACTTTCTTGCACTTTTAGCGGTATAGTAACGTATGCCTTTATAGTAGACCCCTCTTTTCCTTCTGTGTCTTCTCCTGCAGCATCTATCATTTGCTTCGCTTCTCGTTTACCAAACTCGGTTTGCATCCACGTCAGCGCTCTTGTGTAGAGCGAATCATATACAGAGTAGTCGTCACCTCCTAGGTCTAAAAATTTTTCTGGCACAATTACGTCTACGATTTCTAAATAGGTAACCAATTGTGAAGCGCTATCGTAAGGCATTCCAGTGAAGCGCTCATAAGGCCTAGCCTCTGTCTTTGGTCGAGTGGAACGAACATAGTCTCCTCCTCCTCCTCCGAAGTCGAATCCACCATCATCATCGCCCCAATCGTCATTACCCCAATCGTCACCGCCAGAAGTATCTGCGTAGTCACTAGTTGTACCGCCAGAACCTTGATCATAGTCATAATCTCCAGCTGATTTGTCATCAGATCCAGAATCATCCCAACTATCTCCGGAATCGTCCCAACTATCACCAGAATCGTCCCAAGTCTGGGCATTGGTAGTTAGACTAAAAGCACTAAAAAATAGTAGGGTAAAAAGTAATTTGTTCATGCGTTAATTTTTTGGTCTAAAGTACACCAGCCGACTAGCTGATTCACTATTTAGAAGACAACGAAAATACCTTTTTTTTATTTTAAACAAATTGACGTAGTGTGGATTAATACAATAAATGTGACACATTATGCACAGTTCAATGCTTTAGCATTGTTACTTTGCATTCATATGTGGAATCGATTAGTACAATTTGAAACAGTAGCTATTGCCTTTATTTTCCTTGCTATGGGGTGTTCTAGTATAGACCTTGGCGGAGAAAACGATGCAGATAGCTTAAGTGCAGATGCACATACTTACGCTAATTTTAATGACGTTCGTGTGAAGCATATTTCATTGGATTTAGAGGTGGATTTTGACAAAAAGATGTTGAAGGGCAGTGCCACATTAGAGATTAATAATTTGAACAATGGGAGTTTACTGGTTCTAGATGCGCGGAAATTGGACATACATGGGGTAATTGATGACAATGGAGATTCGGTTGCTTTTGCTCTTGGTGACGAGAGTCCTGTCTTTGGTAGCCCATTGAATATTACGATACAACCCGAAACAAAAAATGTCAAAGTATATTACACCACAAGCTCAGATGCCGATGCTTTGCAATGGCTAGACCCAATGCAGACACTTGGCAAGAAGCATCCATTTCTGTTTAGCCAATCACAAGCTATACTCGCTCGTACGTGGGTACCTTGTCAGGATGGTCCTGGTATAAAATTCACCTACGACGCTACTATAAAAACAGACCCATCATTGATTGCCTTGATGAGTGCAGAAAATGGTACGACAAAACGGGCAGACGGTGTTTACACCTTTAAAATGGAACAGCCCATAAGCTCTTACTTGTTAGCACTAACGGTAGGGGATCTTTCGTTTGCTTCTACAGGAAGAAATTCCGGGGTATATGCAGAACCTGCAATGTTAGACAAAGCAGTTTGGGAGCTCAATGCAATGCAGAGTATGATTGATAGTGCTGAGACTCTTTATGGTCCATATGCATGGGGTAGGTACGATGTAGTCATTTTGCCTCCAAGTTTCCCATTTGGCGGAATGGAAAATCCACGACTAACCTTTGCAACACCTACTATAATAGCCGGTGATAGAAGTTTAGTAGCATTGATTGCTCATGAACTAGCACATAGCTGGAGTGGCAACCTGGTGACCAATGAGACGTGGAATGATTTTTGGCTAAACGAGGGCTTTACTGTCTATTTTGAGCAACGTATTATGGAGAAGATTTTTGGAAAGCCATATGAAGATATGCTTACAAAACTAGGGATGGGTGATTTGGAAAGAACACTAGCAGAGCTGCAAGCGGAAGGCAAAGCAGAGGACACACATTTGTATTTAAATTTGGATGGGAGAGACCCAGATGACGGGCTTACGGATGTAGCGTACGAAAAGGGCCGCTTCTTTTTACAAACGGCGGAAGCCATTGTAGGACGAGAACGATTTGATGCGTTTTTGAAGAAATACTTTACTGAAAACAAGTTTAAGACAATGGACACTGAAGGGTTTATTAATTACCTAAATACACACTTATTGTCTACTGATGAGCAGAACCGACTCAATGCGAATGATTGGATTTATGGACCAGGATTGCCAGACAATGCTCCTACTCCTAATTCTACAGAACTTGATAGGGTAGAAACAGCAATTGCAAAATTCAATAATAACAGAATAAAAGCAGCTGATATAAATACAGAAGGATATACTACTCATCACTGGTTGTATTTCTTGCGTGGATTAAAAGATGTGAATCTTGAAAAAATGAAAGACTTGGATGCATCCTTTCAGTTCACAAAAACAGGGAATAGTGAGATTGCTTGCGATTGGTTTAAGCATAGTATAGAGCAAAATTATACGCTTGCTTTTCCGGCAATGAAAGAATTCCTCATTAACGTAGGCAGACGTAAGTTCCTGACTCCACTGTACACAAGACTTGCAGCAACGGATCAAAATAAGCAATGGGCCAAGTCAGTGTATCAAGATGCCAGATCAGGTTACCATTCTGTTGCATATAATACAATAGACAATATATTGAAATAAAAAGTGAATACGTACCTTTGTAGCCCAACATAAATATGATGCACTACACCAACATGAAAAAATTTGCTCCTTTGGGCTTTGTTGTTTTTGCTTGCATACTTTTATTTATCGCTGCTTGTAGCACAAATCCAACTACTAGGGTTCCCTCTGCAACTATCTGTAACTCGTGGAAACTGACAAATGTCGAAATGCCGGAAGCGGATAGCCTTGCACTAGCCCAGATAAATGCTGCTGATGTGATGTATACATTTAAAAATGACAGCAGTTACATTTATGATATACAAGGAACTACGGGTACTGGTGCTTTCAGCATTAATGAAGAAGGTACGCTGCTAACAATGACAGAAAATGGGCAAACAGAAACAATACATTCTGTGCTGTCTGATACGAGTCTTATACTCAGCAAGGGTTCAGAAAAAATGATGTTTACCGTTAAAAAATAAAATTATGGGATTATTTGATTTATTTAAAAAGAAAGAAGAAATTACGGATGTAAATCCAATTCAGGGTACTGCAAAAGCAGCAAAGGCGCCCTCATCTGGAGTTACGTATAAGGTAGTTACACGAGGTACAAACCTTAATTGCCGCAAAGGTCCAGATATCAAAAGTGAGATCGTAGGTAAATTTGCCAATGGATCTGAAGTAAGCTTGGTGGAAGAGCATAGTGAAAAGTGGCACAAGGTAAAAAATGCTGAGATTTTGGGGTATTGCCATACAGATTGGTTAGAGCTTACAAGCAGCACATAGATCGTACGAAAGTGAGAAATAAAAAAAGATGGCTTTGGTCATCTTTTTTTATTTGTGCAATCGAATAAGGCAGCTATTTTTGCATTCCTTTTGAAACAAAGGACAAATTCTAACCGGGCCTATAGCTCAGCTGGTTAGAGCACCTGACTCATAATCAGGTGGTCCCTGGTTCGAGTCCAGGTGGGCCCACTTAACAAACCCTTTACTAGTAATAGTTTAGGGTTTTTTTATTTCAACTACCTGTGTTTTACACAATTCCAAATATACCCTTTTTAAGTCTTTTTTGTAAGAACTAAATCCAGTAATAGACGCTGCCATGATTGAAGAAATTCATAATCTTGCGCACAACTATACCGTAGGCATATCTCTTTCCTCTAGCTCTGCTATTTCAAGGCCTCTTAAGTAGGCTAAACTAACTGAATACGTTCGTTTGAATTTAAAATAAAACATAACTCAACTAATTTCAATATATTCGCTCAACACAATTCAAAATCCAGTTGAAATGAAAAACTTTAAAACTATTCTAATATTGACATTAATTCTTGATATCATTCAATTTATACCTTTGGTGATTGCAAAAATGGGAGGTGAAATGAAAAGCCAAATGATAAGCGACTTTAATATCGAAGGATTAGCTAATAGTGCACCAGCCTTAGAAGTTTTTGATATTATGTTTCATATCATTGGATTCATTTATTTAGGAACTATACTCTCTGTTGTATACACTCTTAGATTAAAAACTCTTGAAGGATTAAAGTCAGCAACTTTTGTGTTATTTATTGTCCACTTATTTTGGACTTTACCAGATTTTGTAAATTTACTAAGCGGTAGTTCAGCCCATCCACCTATTATAATTATGATACTAACTTTAATTCCAGTTCTTGCATTGAGTTATGTGTCACAGAAGGGAGAGCTAAAGTCTTAATAATTCAATCAATTAAAAATGAATCCTAAAAATACACTTACAGCAATAGGAGTTTTAAATATTCTTCAGGGTATAGGTTTCTTCATAGGAGCTGAAACATTAACAGAACAGTCTTTTCCTACTGAATTATTAGAAGGAGGAGGATTAGTTGTTGGAACGGCTATGCATTGGCCTTTATCAGTTGCTTGCATTGTTATTGGTATTATAATTCTATCAACAAGAAGTTTAGAAATGAAAGATGCAAAAAAGGTATTATTAAGCATTGGGATAGCTTATTTGTTTTTTCTGATTAACGGTCTTTTACAACACTTTACAACCCCTGTTAATGTTCCTGTGCCAGCAATTGGATTAATTGCTTTAATTAGTATTCTTGCATTCTATACAGCTTTAAAAAAACCCAACCTGTAGTTGACGGGAATGGAGAAGCAATTCCAAATTTGTTCTGGGCTCACTAGGGTGGGAGGGTTGGAAACTACCTTTCTAAAACTCTTAAACCATAGGCATATCCTCTTCACTTAATTCAGCTAATTCTAAACCCCTTAAGTAGGTTAGACTTACATTTATAGATGAATGCCCCATAGCTTTTTGTAGCTTGGTAATAGAGCCCGTTCTCTTAAAGATATCAATGGCACCAGAGTGTCTGAATGAGTACAAGGTTTGTCCCTCCTTCAAAATATTACTTTGATTCTTATATCTGCTCCAAAGGGTACTGAAATAGTCTGGATTCCTACTACACTGCTCCTCAGTAAAGATATTATCATTTAAACCTTTTGGATTTAAATAGGGCTTGATAAAGCCTGGAACTGGTACAATTCTATTTCTTCCTGACTTATTTCTAAACCCTGAAAGTGTAATAAAGCTTAAGTCCTTTGAGAAATCACCCCAAGTCAATTCCCTCACCTCTCTGTGAGGCCTGAGTAAGCAGCCATAAGTTAATAAACAACAAAGGTGAAGGTGTTTATTAAAGGTTTTAACATCCTCTAATATAGTAGCAATATCATCAAAGGGTTTATGCATAATAGCCTTAGCTTTCTTACTTTTTCACGCAGTAGCACATTTGTAACACAATCTGTCATTTAGCTCGCAATTAAATTTATGTTTTGACAGATAAAACCAAAAAAAATCTGAACCATTTTTCTTATTTAACACCCCTTATCCTTTCAAAGCATTGGTTTCTTATTCAAAATGATCTAAAAGAAATATTCGGAATAGAGAAAGTAGTTAAAGAAATGTATGACTCGTAGACTATAAAAAAACGGAATCTCGCAAAAGATTCCGTTTCATATTCGTGTTAAAAGAAGAATTGTCTATCCTTCTACAGCTGCTATCCCCGGAAGTTCTTTACCTTCAAAAAACTCGAGTAAAGCACCGCCACCTGTAGATACGTAACTTACGTCATTGGTGTAGCCAAATTTTTTCACAGCCGCACTGCTATCTCCTCCGCCGATAAGGGAGAATGCTCCCGCACGCGTAGATTCAGCCACAGCATCTGCTATAGATTTGGTTCCATTTTCGTAGCTAGGCATTTCAAATACCCCCATTGGTCCATTCCACAATATGGTTTTAGATTTCATGAGTACGTCAGAGAATGCCGCTACTGCCTTTTCCCCTATATCGAGCCCCATCCACCCATCAGGAATAGATCCGCTATTACATTGCTTCTGGTTGGCTTCGTTGCTAAAAGCATCTGCTATCACATTATCTGCTGGTAAGTGTATTTCTACACCTTTGGCAGCAGCTTTTTTCAGTATCTCTGCACACTTCTCTACCCTATCCGCTTCAAATAGTGAGTCACCTATTGTACCCCCTTTAGCTACAGAAAAAGTATAGGCCATTCCACCACCTATGATGATATGGTCTGCTATGTTGAGCAGATTCTCTATGATAAGAATCTTGTCGCTAACCTTAGCTCCGCCTACTATGCTAGTAAATGGTCTATCTGGATTGCTCATTAGTTTCTTAGCATTGGCCACTTCATTAGCCATCAAGAAACCAAAGCACTTGTCTGCAAAAGAACTTGCTACTATAGCTGTACTAGCATGTGCTCTATGTGCAGTGCCAAACGCATCATTCACATAGATATCACCGTGATTGGCTAGTGACGCTGCAAAGGCAGTATTTCCAGCAGTTTCTTCCGAATAAAATCGCAAGTTTTCCAGTAAGTGGATATGTCCGGCGGGCAAGTTTTTACTTGTATTCACTGCACCTTCACTGATACAGTCATCCGAAAAAGCAACCGGTGCTCCGGTAAGTTTTTCTAAGTGTGGTAACAAGTGTTTCAGTGAATATTTATTCTCTGGGCCACTTTTTGGTCTGCCCAAGTGAGACATAAGTACAACGGAGCCGCCATCGGCTATTATTTTTTGGATAGTAGGTAAGGCAGCCGTCATACGGCTATCATCGGTTATTTCAAATGCACTATTGAGCGGTACATTAAAGTCTACGCGTATGAGTGCCCTCTTGCCGTTGAAATTGTAAGAATCTATGGTCTTCATTATTTCAATTCTGCAAATGTCTTCGCAGCGTCAAAAGCTTCTGCAGCATCACCCACGCGTACAATTTCTACACTACCTATTAGATCTCCACCTTCTATAGTGTTTACGACATCCATACCCTCTACTACATGACCAAATACACTGTGCTTTCCGTCAAGCCATGAAGTTTCTACGTGGGTAATAAAAAACTGGCTACCGTTGGTTCCAGGGCCTGCATTTGCCATAGAGAGGATACCTGGTCCTGTATGTCTTAGATCTGGATGAAACTCATCTCTAAAACTGTAACCTGGTCCGCCAGAACCAATGCCATCTGGATCTCCACCTTGTATCATAAAATTAGGAATCACTCTGTGAAATACCAATCCATCGTAATAGGGAACGCCAGCATCTTGTGCTTTGTTCGGTATGTTTCCTTCAGCAAGGCCAACAAAATTGGCTACTGTAAGAGGTGTTTTTTCCATTTCTAGTTTCAAAGTGATCTCTCCCTTCGAAGTATTCATTTTTGCGTAAATTCCGTTTTCCATTTTTGTATTATTTTTTTGAGTTATTGTTTCTAATGTATCGTGTATAGGCGTAGTTATTTCTTTCTCTGCTTCTGTTGTTTGTTTGTTTTTGGTAGGTGTGCAAGCTGTGAACAGTAACACAGCAAAAAGACTTAAGATGATGCTTTTCATACTAATTTTCTTCATACTAATTTGATGCAAATTTAGGATTATCTATTACTAATAGAAGTGTTGGGCTAAAGCTTTGGTTGGCAGATAAAAATCAACGCATCACATAGGACTACCGCAATAGATGCTTTACTTTGTAAACAACCAATGAAAATACTAAAAGGATTTATTTACTTCGTCCTAATAATGGTAGCCTCGGCCTTACTAGCTGCTGTTTTTGCTCCTGCTCAAAAAACGGTTTCACGTCATATTGAAATCAATGCCTCACAAAAAATCGTTTTCAATCAAATTGCCAATTTTGAAAATTGGAAGAACTGGGACGCCTGGTTTACCAAAGACACGTTGCAAATACGGACCTATTATGGTACAATAAATGATAAGGTCTACGGGTATACCTGGTCATCCGAAAACAAGGATGTAGGCGCGGGTAAACTTGAGATGAATGCCGTAACGGGGATGGATCAGTTGTCCTATACCTTTTATTTTGAGGATAGACCCAACAAAGGCTCCTTTTCTTTGAGGGCTTTAGCGGATAAAACCAAGGTAGTCTGGCAAATGTATTCAGACCTCGACTATCCATTTAAAATACTCAATTACTTTATAGACCCCATGGTAGGTCCAGATTTTGAAGAAGGGCTGAAAAACTTAAAAACTGTCTCCGAGAATATGCCAATAGCTTTGGAAGGTGAAATTCAGGGATAAAATAATGCTGAACAAATTGTCATTTTAGTAGGCATCCCTCAATTCTTTTATTAGCAATTACTGCGAGACCATCTTTTTATGCCAAGTAACCATTCCATAGATTGAGAGTGAAGTATAAATAACCATTTGAAACGCAAAAAAATTGAGGTCTTTAATGCCGTACAACCAAATTGTATAGGCATTGATGAGTATCCAAAACCCCCAAGCCACAAAGTATTTGTAGAGTTCTAAGAAGGTAGCTAGTATGCCAAATGATGTGCTCATTGCATCGTAATATGGATTGGCCGCATCTGTGGTGCTCATCAAGTATCCCAATCCTAAACCAGCTAAGGTTCCACCTAGTATCATAGCCAAAATAGAGCGGATGGATGTACGCTTTATGCCAAAGTCTGCAGGCTCATTGTGACCCCAGTAATAGTATCCGTAGACACCTACAAAAGCGTAAAAACCATACAGAAGAGTTTCAGAATAATAAGTATTTTCATAAAAAACATAGGCTCCTGTGAGCGATCCGAGTATCCCATATATCCAACATTGCTTTTTTTCTTTTGTCAGTAAGACAAGAAAAATGATGTTACATAGAACACTAATGACTTCAACGAGTAGCAATGTCTTCATGTGCGTAGGGCAGAAACATTCAGCGATATGCTGTCTAGTGTTTTTTCAGCAAGGCAAGAGGTATATTTTGCCTTGCTAAGAAGGTTTTCAAAAAAAATTCCTATTCCCATTGTGTGTTTTAATTATTAGCTTCGCAAAGCTAACGCTTATCTAAGTACAAATGAGATTTATACCTGTTCTTCTACTTTTCATAACCGCTAATACTGTATTTTCCCAAAATAGATTAGCTGCACAACAGATTATTAAAGACTTGTGCTCAGAAGAAATGGCGGGTAGGGGTTACATAAATCAGGGGGAGAAAAAAGCGGCAGAATATATTGCAGCAAAATTTAGCGCGTTGGGTTTAAAAGCCAAAACAGCCAACTACATGCAGCCGTTCAGCTTGGGAGTGAATACCATCACCAGAAGCACAGTAGAACTAGATACAAAAGAGCTAGTGCCTGGAGTAGATTACTTGGTGTCACCAGAATGCGGTTCTGTAAAGTTAAGTGGTCCCATATTTTATGTATCCCAACGTCTATTAACATCTCCAAAAGTGGCTAAAAAGGTGATGCGAGCAATTAAGAAGGGATATGTACCTGTGATAAGTGGATACAATACCAAGGACGCAATTGCAGTAAAAAACATAGCCAAAATACAGGAATATTGTGGTTCGGGCACTTTGGTATTTTTAAAAGAGAGTCTGACATGGAGCGTAGGCCGCGAGAGAACCCGAAACGGTGAAATTTGGTTGTTGACCTCGTCTTTTGATAGAATGACGAAGATGATGAGCATAGAAATTGAAAGCAAATTTATCAATGACTACACAACACAAAATGTATATGGATATGTAGAAGGTACAGTATATCCAGACAGTATCATCATTTTCTGCGGACACTATGATCACCTCGGGAAAATGGGAAATGCTATTTTTTATGGAGCAAATGACAATGCAAGCGGTATAAGCATGCTGATTGATATGGCAGCGTATTTTGCCCAAAATCCTCAGAAGTATACCATAGCATTTATAGCATTTGGAGCTGAAGAAGCAGGATTGGTTGGGTCACATTATTATGTCAATAGTCCTTTAGTGCCTTTAGCTCAAACCAAATTTGTCTTCAATATGGACTTAATGGGAAGCGGTGAGGGCGGCGCTACCATTGTGAATGCTACCGTTTACCCTGGGGCATTCAAAAGACTTACAACCATTAATATGCAGAATAGATATCTGCCTAAAATAAGACCACGAGGGAAAGCAGCAAATAGTGATCACTATTTCTTCTCAGAGATGGGAATACCCTCCTTTTTTATTTATCTCATGGGCGATTATAAGCATTATCATTTGCCAGCAGATAGTCCAAATAATCTTCGCTTAGGAAAGTATTATGATAGGTCTTTCCTTCTTATAAGAGACTTTATTGAGTCTTTCAGTAACGGGTAGTATGCTCGGTTTTGTAAACTCATTCATGTCTTGGTATCTAAAGAAGAGGATACCCCTCATTGAGCGCAGCTTTAGGAATGGAGCTGAGGTTCAGCACCAAATGTTTACTGAGTTACTTGGAGAAGCTCGAAAAACATCGTTTGGAAGAGACTTTAAGCTTAATGAGATAAAGACCATAGACCAGTATAGAAAACGTGTACCGCTCTTTGAGTATGACGATCTAAAACACTATATCCAACGTGTAATGCATGGCGAACAAAGGGTGCTCTGGCCCGGAGATATCACATGGTTTGCCCAATCTAGCGGTACTACTTCAGATAAAAGTAAGTATATACCTGTAAGTTATGAGGCGCTAGAAGAGTGCCAATTCAGGGGAAGTCGGGATGTATTAGCTTGGTATTATCACCACCACGCAGGTGCCAAAATTTTTCAAGGAAAAGGACTGATTATAGGAGGTAGTCATCAAATTAATGCACTTGCAGAAAATTCGTACTATGGAGACTTGAGCGCAGTAATGATGAATAACATGCCCTTTATCGCTAATTTTTTGGCCACACCAAGTATGGATATTGCGCTACTACCAAACTGGGAAAACAAGATGCAGAAAATGATAGAGAGCACCTATGCGGAAAATGTGACCAATATCTCTGGAGTTCCCTCATGGACCATGCTTTTGCTACGTGGAATACTCGAAAAAACACACGCAAGTTGTATCTTAGAAATATGGCC
The DNA here is from genome assembly GCA_913054375.1 of uncultured Bacteroidota bacterium. Lineage (GTDB taxonomy): Bacteria > Bacteroidota > Bacteroidia > NS11-12g > UBA9320 > UBA9320. The sequence continues at coordinate 20,888 of CAJXIQ010000002.1, read as the reverse complement.
CAATTTAGAACTTTACGTACACGGAGGGGTAAATTTTTTACCCTACAGAGAGCAGTTTGCAAGTCTTATAGGGGGCGATATAGCATACAGGGAAACGTACAATGCATCTGAGGGTTTTTTTGGCGTACAGGATAATGCCAATGAAGACATGGCTCTTATGCTAGACTACGGAATTTTTTATGAGTTTATTCCAATAGAATTGTGCGGTACAGATAATCCCAGGTCACTGTGGATAGATGAAGTAGAAATCGGGAAAAACTATGCGGTAGTAGTGAATACGAATGCAGGCCTTTGGCGTTATCAGTTGGGAGATACAATTGAATTTACGAGTAAAAACCCATTTAGAATAAGGGTAACAGGACGTACAAAAAGCTTTATTAATGCCTTTGGTGAAGAGTTAATGGTAGAAAATGCCGAGAAAGCTTTGGCAATAGCCCAACGAAAAACTGGGGCAATGGTTTCAGAATTTACAGTAGGACCCGTTTACTTAAAAGACAAAACAAAGGGAAGACATCAGTGGATGATTGAGTTCAATGTAATACCTGAGAGTCTGGAGCATTTTGCGGATGTGCTAGATCAAGAGTTGTGCACTGCAAATTCAGATTACGAGGCTAAACGACAAGGAAGTATGGTGTTGGAAAGGTTAGAGGTAGTCGTGTGTAAGCCGAGAACTTTTTATAAATGGTTGAAGCATAAACAAAAATTAGGAGGTCAGCATAAGATTCCTAAACTTTGTAACGACAGAAAAATCGTAGAAGAAATTATAAAAATAAACACTAAATGAAGAGCACAAAATGGAGTATGATAGCAATGATAGTTACGCTTATTGCGGCCTGTGGGACAAGTAAAATAGAAAATTCAAGCGTAGATGTAAAAACATTTGCAAATAAAATGGTCAACACAAAGTATACCCTTGTGGATGTAAGGTCTCCCGAGGAGTTCGCCATGAATCATTTAGAAAATGCTAGTAATATCGATGTAAATAGTTCTGATTTTGCGCAAAAAGCAGCGCTGCTAGACAAAAGTAAGGACGTACTCGTGTACTGCAAATCAGGTGGTAGAAGTACTATGGCAGCAGCACAAATAAAAGCAATGGGGTATAACGTATATGAACTTGGGGGTGGCATACTTAGGTGGAAAGCTGAAGGATACAAGATAATTGTAGGCGCCAAAAAATCAAACTCATCAGGCTACTCGTTAACAAGGTACAATGAAGCGGTATCCTCCGGTAAAGTTGTACTGGTAGATTTCTATGCTACTTGGTGCGGTCCGTGCAAAGCAATGGCTCCGCATGTAGAGACCATGAAGAAAAAATACGGAGACGAGCTAGTGGTACTAAAAGTGGATACGGATAAGAGTCTTGAAGTCTCTGAGCATTTTAAAATCAATGCAATACCGTTGATTAAAATATATAAGAACGGCAAAGAAGTGTATGATAAAACGGGTTATCACTCAGAAGAAGAGTTAGCTAGTTTGTTAGGGAAATATATCTAGCTCTCTTCCGATTCTTCCTCTTTGGAAACAGATAGATTAAAGTTTTCCCAACCTTGGGCTTCTAGTGGCATTACATTGCCCGACTTGGTAATTAGCTCTTTGCCCTCGTGTGGAGCAGTGCAATAACCTACGATACTTATGTCCATTGAGTTTTTTATCTTGTCAAAATCTCCTTGTGGTAGGGTGAAAAGAAGTTCATAGTCTTCACCTCCATTCATAGCACAGGTGGTAGGGGCTAGGTTGAATTCTATGGCTGTATCATAGGTTTGCTGGTCTATAGGTAATTTATCTTCGTATACCTTCATTCCTATGTTTGATTGCTTGCAGAGATGAAAAATCTCGCTGCTTAACCCATCACTTACATCGATCATGGAAGATGGCTGAATGCCAAGCTCCTCAAAAAGGTCTACAATGTCTTTTCTAGCCTCTGGACGCAGCTGCCTACCTACGATGTAGTCTTTGCCATCAAGATCTGGTTTCATTTCCTTATTTGTTAAAAAAACCTGCTTTTCACGCTCTAGTATTTGTAAGCCCATGTAGGCACCGCCTAGGTCACCACTTACGCATAATAGATCTCCTTCTTGCGCGCCACTGCGAGTCACTATCTTTTCTTCATCTGCATAACCAATCACGGTAACACTAATGCACATTCCAATCACTGAGCTGCTAGTATCGCCGCCTATCAGCTCTACGTCATATTTTTCGCAAGCCGCACGAATGCCAGTATACAGTTCTTCTGCTGCTTGTAGCGTGTACTTACTAGACATGGCTACAGACACCAACACTTGACTCGCCTTGGCATTCATTGCACATATATCACTGATGCTGGAGGATATGGATTTATACCCGATATGGACAAGAGGAGAGTACATCATATCAAAGTGAATGTTCTCAACGAGCATATCTGTGCTTACAACTTGCTGTTTGCCAGTGATTTGAATGACTGCTGCGTCATCTCCTACACTCAGTTTAGTCTCAGGTTTGGTAATAACAAATTGCTTCGTTAGATGCTCAATAAGTCCGAACTCTCCGAGTTCACTAATGTTGGTAGTTTCTTTGTTTTCAAACATAGATAGTTGCAAAGGTCTTGTATTTCACCTAATTTGAGCATTAAATGAAGAATTTGTTGGCATCGGTAGGTCAAATGCTTTTCCCAAACTTATGTGTTTGTTGCGATGGGTACCTAAGTAAGCAAGAGGTGTCTGTTTGTGACTTATGTTTATATACGCTTTCCAAGTTTGAGTTAATTGCAGCGCTTGACAACCCATTGGCCAAGAAATTTTGGGGCCGGCTAAAGTTGGAGGCTGCTACAGCGTATTTGTCGTATAAGGGCACAAATGATGTAAAAAAATTAATGCATGCGTTAAAATACAAAGGGGATACTCATCTTGGCATAGAAATGGGTAAATGGCTCGGCGATGCCCTTATTAGAACAGGTAATTTTAGCACTATTGACTGCGTGATACCCATTCCGTTGCATCCTAAAAGACAAATGCTAAGGGGATATAATCAGTGTGATTTGCTTGGTCATGGGCTGTGTGAGGCAATGAAAATACCGATGATCTCAGACGTGGTCGTAAGAGAAAGGCACAACAGTACTCAAACCAAAAAAAAGCGGTATGATCGGTATGTTAATTCTAAAGAATTATTCAGGGTTATAGATCCATCACGGATACAAGGCAAGAATGTTTTACTTATAGACGATGTGATTACCACTGGCTCAACAATGGAATCATGTGGATCTGTCCTCTTAGATGTAGAAGGTTTGAAGCTCAGCTTAGCTTCTTTAGCAGTAGCTATTTAATGGATAACAATTTTCTTGGCAAATAGTCCATTAGCATATAGGAAATATATACCTGGGCGGTATTGCGACACATCTAGTCGTACGTTCGAGTGTTCCTTTACATCTATCTGCGTAAGCTTTTGACCCAGACTATTTAGCACAGATATACGCACTGAATTGTGTCTGCTATTTGATATTACAACCTTATCAGAAACCGGATTTGGTCCTATGTCTAAATCGTCAATAGAAGGGGGTAGGTCAATGCTGTTTGTAATACCAAGCGTTTCACTCATGTAGCTACATACGGTGTTGGTGACAAGTGCCTCTCCGTATACGCCATTATCAAATGAAAGGTAAATCTTAGCCGTATTACAAATTTCTGCATCCTCGATCATAAGGTCGCCACGAATCCCAATCTGATAGTCTATAAAGGCCCTAGAAAGAACGTCATTTTCACTAGCACGTGGAATGGAAACACCTTCTATGGTAGTAATCAATTTTAATGCTTGCTTGCCGTTCTCATTGGTTACAAACTCGTAGTCGGTGTAATTTGTAGCGTCTGGATGACTTGTAGTGATATAAATACCTTTTACACTTCTAATAATATCATCATCTAGGATGTCTACTATTTTGATGGCTTTGACGGTAGCTGCATTATCATTCTTAATATTTATTTTATACCGCAGTTGGTGTTCAGAAGGGCTAATATTCTCGCCGCTTAAGCACTGCTTGTTGTTGGACAAGGATTCTCCTGTATAGTAGGTGAAGTCAGACTGATTATTTGTTATGTCTTCGTCTGCTACACCATCAGCTAGCACTACCTCTGCAGTCAACGTTTGGTCATCAATACCACCCAGATTGTAGTTTAATACAATGCACTTTTGAGTAGAAGAGGATAGGCTGATTGTCCATGTAGCAATATTATCTGTGACCGCATCTGGAGCTATATCTGATGTAAAATTCCCTAAGCCTTGTGGCAGGCTTAATGAGACTGTCGCATCTGTTATGGGCTGACTTCCTAGATTAGATACACAGAGTATGGCTTCTCTTTCTTCGCCAGACAAATACTTATTTCCTTGATTATCAGTAAGATATATTTGAGCATCACTAATGCCTAATACTTGTCTTGCACCAAGGGCACTTTCAAAGTACGTTTTATACGTTGTTGTCTCTAGCTGTATATCGTCACACGTTGGAACAAAATGTCTGTAGTTAGCAGCATTGATAGTGTAACGCTTATTTTTTTCTATTTGAGCGTAAAGAACGCCATTATCTCCTGTTGGGGCTAGGCGTGCTTCATTTATACTTACCGGATAATGCCTCAGCCAATCCTCGTCTTCGTCTTTTTTACAGTCGCCATTTTTATCATTAAACACACGCGTAATTACCTGTGCTTTATCCGCATAAATCTGGCCAATGCCGCGTAGTATACCATTGTCATCGTAGTCGCCGCTTATGGCTACTACGTTCCCAAATGAATGAATCTGGTCAATTTGGTTTAGGACAACATTAGAAGGATTCCATTGCTCACCGTCATAAAGCATAAGCTTAGTTTGTTCCGCTGTCTGGTTATTGACAAATGAACCAAGAGCCATGAGTTGTCCGTCCAATTCAGCAAATTGAGAAATATTTTGTACGGTGTAGTTTTCTAGTCCATTTGCTAGATCTGTCCAGTTATTTCCTTGACTTATCTTAATAGGGGCTGTGGTAAAGTTCGATTTACCGAAAACGACAATCTTGTCTTGGTATGTTCCAAGGGCAATGTTTTTATCTAGAAAAGGCGGAAAATCAGTTAATGACCACGCTAGTCCGTTCCACATTACCAATGAAAGATTGTTATCTAGCGGATTTGTGAATCTTCCTGTGGCAAAAACATTTTCACCTTTTTTGACTACACTAGTAAAATTATCACTTTCTATATTGCTGGTGATGAGGTTACCTTCCAAGGACCAGCTTGAACCCGTAAAACGCGCAATATTTGCTTCAGTATTCCCTTCTTTAAATTTTCCAATGCACTTGAGAGCTTGATCTTCAATTACAAGGGTGTTTAACCCTAAACTTTTGGAAATCTTATTGTCACTGATATTACTCCAACTAAGACCGTTCCATTTCAAAATGCTATTCGTAGCCTCGTCCTGAAGGCTTTGGTCATATCCAGTCATGAGGTATATATCATTCTCAAAACTGATTAAATCAAGTATTTTGTAGGTACCCAAAGAGGAAACACCTGTTTTTGGTAAAGTTGGGGTGGGTAATGTATACCAGAAATCGCCATTCCAGACTTGCAGATTAATGACATTATCTCTATCACCATAAGCAGCAACTACGCCACCTTTATGGTTTGCGATCTTGTCGGGCGCAGCAGGTAATCCTTTACCCATAGGGGCAAGGATCTGTGCTTGCATGGCACATACGATGAGTAGAGCAGCGATATGTAATACTATTCTTCTCATAGTTTAAAGAGTTTAATAGCACTAGTGATATTGAGCCCGTATCCATACGGTTTTGTTTTGATAGCTGACGTTTCTGCTGGTCTTAGTGAGTTAAGGTTAATGCCAAATAACGGCTCTACACCGAGAACAAAGCGTTGCTTATTCAAGTAGACACCTGTCTTTATATTAGCAGCGATATTGTGTTGTGCAAATTGCAAATCCTTTAAATCTTCTAACTCCAGAGTGGTGAAGTTACCTTTCTTCCCTTCTCTACTTAGGAGTGCCATATAGGATGCTCCCAATTGAGTTCTTATCTCAAAGTTAGGTGAAATACTTGTCTTATACCCAATGTTTAGCGGGATTTCAAGGAAATGATATGAATTTGCCCCGGAATAAACAACAGATTCGTATGATTGTGGGTCTAGTGGTACATATCCATAAATTACCGTAGCATTATGGTTAGGGCCTTCAGTGATTTGGTAGTTGTAGTCCAGCTGTTCTGTGCGTTGTGTCATAAATAAGCCAGAGGAAATAAACCACTTTTTGGCATGGTACTGCGTGTTAAAGCCAAAAGTATTCGAAAACGCTGAGGTTTCGCTGTTCGCTACTTTGTCATAGTAAGATCGGTTTATTAGTCCATTTAATCGTGCGTTTTCAGAAGTGATTTTGCTGGATAGGCTAGGTGTAAAGGATATACCTATTTCCCAGTGTGTTTCGTGGTCAGGTAAGGTGTTTTCATGCGTACTGATCGTTTTTGCGACAGTTGCGGTGCGTACTATTTTAGTGAGTGGGATCAGGTGCAGTGTATTTGGAGGAACAGTTTCTGTGGATGGCGATGGTAGCTGGCTACGAATAGGTAGCAAGGTAAAGGCCTTCGAAGGCGTATACGGAACATGTTCAGTGGATCGTGTCGGTGTGCTTACAGCGTTAGTTGTACGGGTGTGCGCTGGTGTAGCAGGGATGTGAACTGTTTGAGTATGGTTTACGCGGGTCTCCGGTGCTATTGGCCTTAGGTGGCTTTTATGAGTAGATTCTACAATCTTAACGTGTTGTGTATCTTGGGAATTCAGAAGGTTATTATGCGTATCTGCTATTGAGCGTGGAGCCTTTGCAATATGTTCAATAGGCGCGTTGGAGTTTTCGTGGTGAATGAGTACTCCAAGACTAGATACAGAAATTAAAGCTAGAAAAAACCATACAGTGTATATACGGTTCTTCCGTCGCTTCAATCTCTTCTCAACTACTGCCCAGTCAGAGGCATTCACCAAGGCATTGGCGGGCACTTGGGATGCTTGTCTGAGCAGGTCGTCGATATGTTGTAAATTATCCAATCTAAAGCCTCTATTTGTTTTGTAACAAAGTATTCAGCAATACACGTCCTCTGGAAAGCCTGCTTTTAGATGATCCTACAGAAATGCCAAGTTTTTTGGCTATTTCTTTGTGAGACATACTGTCTACAGCGTACATGTTTAATACAATCTTATAAATATCGGGAAGTTGGTTTAGTGCAGCTAGCACCTTTTCTGGTGCAATGGCTGGCGGTTCCTCTTGGTATGGGTCCTCGGTAGCTTTTTCCTTTGCAGGATCAAACTCATAGTGGTCGTATTTATTTCTACCTAAGCGTTGTTTGTTTAGTGCTAGGTTTATAAAAACACGAGTCATCCAAGTGGAAATGGTACTATTACCTTTAAACGTCTTGATATTTACAAAGACTTTGTAAAACCCGTCTTGAAGCAAGTCTTTTGCGTCATCTTGGTTTTTACAGTACCTCATGCAAACTGCCATCATTCTATTGGCATACTTTTCAAAGAGCATTTTTTGAGCAGACTGATCGTTGTTCTTACATCGTTGTATAAGTTCTTGGTCACTAATCAATTTGCTCTTGTATTAGGTTAGACACTATTGTCATAGAATGGTTGCAAAAAAACTGAAAATAAAAAGGCCCAACATTAGTTGGGCCTTCAATATTAGTATAAGAATGGATATTCCTATTTATTCAAAACGATTTTTTTCGTGATGATTTTATTTTGAACGTTCATTTGAACGTAGTATATACCATCTGCTTGGTTAGCTAGGCTAACGTTAAAGGTTCCGTTTTGAGCTTTACCATTTTTAACTAGTGCCACTTGCTGGCCCATAGTGTTAAAGATAGCAAGGTTGATCACTTCATTTTCAGGAAGGTTTACATTGATGTTAACATTACCCGAAGTTGGATTAGGATTAACACTTAGTAAATCTTCCAAGTTGAGGTCATTTACACTATTCGTGATTACATCATAGTTGTATTTAACATGAACATACAAGGTAAATTCATTAGAACGGTTACCTGAGTTATCTTCAGTTCTAAATACCGCTGAGTATAAACCAGCTTCTTGTAAATTGATATTGTTATAGACTAGGGTGTGGTTTGTCAATAGATCACCTGGAGCGTCATAGTTATCGGTGAAAGTAATATAGTCAAGTGCATCAACACTAGAACCAACACCCACTGTAAGTACACCGCCTGATTTACCGCTTATTACCGGGCTCAAGTCGTCAATTACATTTACTGTTCTAACTTTAGTAGTTGTATTACCCGCTGCATCTGTAGCGGTATAGGTATCTTGGTATGTACCAAGCACATAAGCATCTACGTTAGATGTCGAAGTTAAACTGATCTGAGTACTTGAGTATAAGTTATCAGAAGCAGTTGCGCTTATTGGTGTGTACGGAGTGTTCACTCTGTGGTTTACAACATCTAGTGTACGTAGGCTTATTTCTGGAGCAACGTAGTCTCTTACTACATAGTCTACACACTGTATGGTGATGTTACCACTTTCGTCTGTAGCCGTATACGTAACTGAGGTGGTACCCTGGAAACGTGTATCTACAGCTGCACCTCCTTGTGGAGAAGCTGGAGTAGCAGTAAATGTTAAACCACTACCTATACTGTTGTAGTTATCAGAAGCCGAAGTGATATCCGCAAATATATTTTGGAGTTGAACTTCTACAGTCCAGCACGCAGTTGATTTATCGGCACTAGCATTGTCAATGATAGGCAGTTGTGAATCTATTACACGTACAGTACGTGTTTCAGAAGATGCATTACCTTGATTATCTTGGATGCTGTATGTAATAGTGTAAACACCGAGCAAATTTTCATCTACGTTACCTGAAATTACAATAGCAGCTGTAAGGTCGCCTTCAGTATTATCTAGAGCAGTAGCTCCAAGATCTACATAAGGAGTACCAACTTCAATAGTAACATCGTTTGCTCCATTGATTGTAATTGCTGGAGCCGTTTGGTCAGCTACAACATATATTACACGCGTAACGGGTTCTGCAGGATTTCCTGATGCATCCATAACATTGTATACCTCGTAGTATACCCCAGCAAGAGACTGATCCAGGTCAGAAGTAATTGTAATATTACCCGAAATGTCGCCTTGAGAAGGATCTAGTGCTGTAGCACCTAGGGCTACGTAAGGTGGAGTGGCATTTTGCTCTATAAATACAGTATCTGCATCTATTAGAGTGATTACAGGCTCATCTCCATCGTTTACTACACGAATAAGGTAGTCCTCAAACTCACCAATACGGTTAGCATTTGGGTTAGAAGAAGCCCCACACGCTTCGTTAGGATCTGTATCATACGATACTCCAATACGAGCTCTGGTAGTTGCTTCAAAAGCAGTATTAGCATCTGGAACAGTGAAAGAACTGGTCCAAGACATGTTGTTACCTACAGCTTCAGCAGCTACTTCTTCACCGGCATCATCAAAGTCACCATCTACGTTCCAATCGATCCACATTTTGCGAGACATATCATTTACGTTACTAGGTCTTTTAACTTCGAAGGTATACGTACCTCCAAAATTAAGGTCAATAGCACCAAGGTCAGAGTAGTCTGTATATTCTACACCTGTAGCTGAGCTGTTTTCGAAAGACGTACCAGATAGAGGGTCAGTTAAACTAAAGTAGCTTATGCCTATATCAGTGGAAGTAGTAACCCCGATAATAGGAGTACAATATTCAACTACAAGGATGTAAGACGTTTTCACAACCGTAGCTTCAGAGGCCAATTCGTTCGTAGAGTTATACGCTCTACACTGTACCGTATAAACCCCTGGTTGGTTAAATGTAAATGATCGTACATTGGATGTATTTGGACGTGTATCTGCTTCCCATCCCGTTAAAGGGAAAATAGACCATTCCCAGTTATTTGCTTTATCGCTAGTAGCTGTTATCGTAACAGCATCACCTATATTAGGTCTTTGATTGTCAGCGACAAAATCAAGATTGGTAGGCGTCGTAGGAGAAACTACAGTAAAAGACTGTGTTGATGTACTTACTTGGTTGTCACAAGTAATTGCTTTAAGAGAGAGTGTGTAGCTACCATTGGAGAGGAATGTATAATCAAAATCGGTTAAGTTAGATGTGAAATTCTCTGGTCCAGTAAGTGTCCACTCAAGGGCAGTATTACCACCGGCATTTAAAGAAGTGTTTTTAAATGATACAGGAACAGTGTTATATAAAGTCGTATTAGGCAATGTAAAACCAGCTACAGGAGTAGCGCCTACTACACCATCCACAGAAGACCAATTAGCAGCAAACCCAACGGTATTAACACCTGCTCTTGTCGTCCAAAGAAGGTACATAGCTCCAGATGAAGCTGTAATCGGTCCAGTAGGTTCGTTACCCAGTGTGTATCCGTTACCCGTGTGTAAAGGAGTAGCAAGAGCATTCAAGCCGTCATATATTTTGAGTGTTGCATTTGCACGAACTTCAAATTGAGTAAACTCTAGTGTTACGCTTTGAGCACCACACGGAGCAATAAGAGCTTCGTTGTAATCTGGAGAGCTGTAGTTGCCAGTCGGCCCACCTTTGTCAAATAGCTCACCACTTGGTATAGTGATGACACCTGCAGGAAGAGCAGTAGCTGCACCCATGTTATACGAGGAGCGTTGTACAGTTATGTATCCAATCTTTGTTTCTGGTGCAGAACCGTTGATAGCGTTAGATGCAGTAAGTGTAACAGTCCATACACCTAGACCTACTGTACTATTCCCATTTGAAGTGTATATAATAGGGTTTTGGTTGATGCGTGGATTACCTCCTCTAAGAGAAGGGTCATCGTCACCATCTATGGTGTCTACACCATTGCTAATAACCCAATTCCAATAGGTAGGGCCGTTGGTACTTAAATCGATTAAACTTACAGGTTCATATAGTTCGACAACGTTTTTATCTGAAACAAAATCTGAAACGGCAGGTGCCGTAGGATCGACAATCACAATACTTTTCGTAGTAGAATCGGTTCCAAGACAGTTGGTGCTTTTAAGTTTTACATCGTATGTGCCTGCAGGAGAAAATGCGTAACCTGTATTAACTGTAGAAGTTTTTGTCCCGTCGATAGTCCATTCGTGAGATAGATAACCGTTTTGATTGGAGTTAGTTATGTTCACCAAAGTTCCAGTAAAAGCAGTGTCTGGTATAAAGAATGCGCTAGTTACTGAAGCTGGTTTTGCAATGTTTATTACAAAATCTTCTGTTTCGCCATCAGTAAATCGACTGGATGAAGTGGCAGCACTAACACCCGAAAAGTCAGATGTACGGACACGTAAACGTGTGATTCCACCAACAGCGGTACATGGTACAGTGAAGGTTTTTGCTCTTGAAGTTGCAGGGGCAGGAGGATAAGTATTATTGCCTATAGCTCCTGGAATATCCTGTCCTGTCTGTCCTGTAGTTATATATTCTCCTGCATCAGTAAAGTCAAAATCGTTATTATAATCAAGATAAATGGCTCCAGTTGACCTTGTATCAAAAAAAGAAGATACTGGTGTTCTACCCACTGTATTAATACGTATAGTATAACTGGATCCTGCAGAAAGTGTAAATACTGGATTAGCAGTAGTACCAAATACGGTTGTCGGTCCATTACAATCATCTGTTTTTGTAAAGACAATATTCCCTTTGTCATCTTCTACTTGCACCAATGCTATCGCAGATTCGGCGCATGATACATAACCAAACTGGTTGGAATGTATCGCTACGGGGTACTGAGCGTATGAACCAAAAGAGAGCAGAATGTAACCTGCAAGCAGCATGATACCCTTTGTTAGGGCGTTAAAGCTGAATTTAAGTGTTGTAATGTTTTTTTTCATGTATTAATTTATTTACGTGTAGGACTAAAAATGTATGTCAAATCTAAATAATTTGACACTAATGTGGCTATAAGGTTGCAAAAAAAATGCATTTGGCGTTTTATAAATATCATGTTTTAGGCGTAAATACTTGAATATGAATGACATATAGCTGATGTAAAAAACTGAAAATAAAAAGGCCCAACATTAGTTGGGCCTTTTTATTAGTACAAGAATGGATATTCCTATTTATTCAAAACGATTTTTTTCGTGATGATTTTATTTTGAACGTTCATTTGAACGTAGTATATACCATCTGCTTGGTTAGCTAGGCTAACGTTAAAGGTTCCGTTTTGAGCTTTACCATTTTTAACTAGTGCCACTTGCTGGCCCATAGTGTTAAAGATAGCAAGGTTGATCACTTCATTTTCAGGAAGGTTTACATTGATGTTAACATTACCCGAAGTTGGATTAGGATTAACACTTAGTAAATCTTCCAAGTTGAGGTCATTTACACTATTCGTGATTACATCATAGTTGTATTTAACATGAACATACAAGGTAAATTCATTAGAACGGTTACCTGAGTTATCTTCAGTTCTAAATACCGCTGAGTATAAACCAGCTTCTTGTAAATTGATATTGTTATAGACTAGGGTGTGGTTTGTCAATAGATCACCTGGAGCGTCATAGTTATCGGTGAAAGTAATATAGTCAAGTGCATCAACACTAGAACCAACACCCACTGTAAGTACACCGCCTGATTTACCGCTTATTACCGGGCTCAAGTCGTCAATTACATTTACTGTTCTAACTTTAGTAGTTGTATTACCCGCTGCATCTGTAGCGGTATAGGTATCTTGGTATGTACCAAGCACATAAGCATCTACGTTAGATGTCGAAGTTAAACTGATCTGAGTACTTGAGTATAAGTTATCAGAAGCAGTTGCGCTTATTGGTGTGTACGGAGTGTTCACTCTGTGGTTTACAACATCTAGTGTACGTAGGCTTATTTCTGGAGCAACGTAGTCTCTTACTACATAGTCTACACACTGTATGGTGATGTTACCACTTTCGTCTGTAGCCGTATACGTAACTGAGGTGGTACCCTGGAAACGTGTATCTACAGCTGCACCTCCTTGTGGAGAAGCTGGAGTAGCAGTAAATGTTAAACCACTACCTATACTGTTGTAGTTATCAGAAGCCGAAGTGATATCCGCAAATATATTTTGGAGTTGAACTTCTACAGTCCAGCACGCAGTTGATTTATCGGCACTAGCATTGTCAATGATAGGCAGTTGTGAATCTATTACACGTACAGTACGTGTTTCAGAAGATGCATTACCTTGATTATCTTGGATGCTGTATGTAATAGTGTAAACACCGAGCAAATTTTCATCTACGTTACCTGAAATTACAATAGCAGCTGTAAGGTCGCCTTCAGTATTATCTAGAGCAGTAGCTCCAAGATCTACATAAGGAGTACCAACTTCAATAGTAACATCGTTTGCTCCATTGATTGTAATTGCTGGAGCCGTTTGGTCAGCTACAACATATATTACACGCGTAACGGGTTCTGCAGGATTTCCTGATGCATCCATAACATTGTATACCTCGTAGTATACCCCAGCAAGAGACTGATCCAGGTCAGAAGTAATTGTAATATTACCCGAAATGTCGCCTTGAGAAGGATCTAGTGCTGTAGCACCTAGGGCTACGTAAGGTGGAGTGGCATTTTGCTCTATAAATACAGTATCTGCATCTATTAGAGTGATTACAGGCTCATCTCCATCGTTTACTACACGAATAAGGTAGTCCTCAAACTCACCAATACGGTTAGCATTTGGGTTAGAAGAAGCCCCACACGCTTCGTTAGGATCTGTATCATACGATACTCCAATACGAGCTCTGGTAGTTGCTTCAAAAGCAGTATTAGCATCTGGAACAGTGAAAGAACTGGTCCAAGACATGTTGTTACCTACAGCTTCAGCAGCTACTTCTTCACCGGCATCATCAAAGTCACCATCTACGTTCCAATCGATCCACATTTTGCGAGACATATCATTTACGTTACTAGGTCTTTTAACTTCGAAGGTATACGTACCTCCAAAATTAAGGTCAATAGCACCAAGGTCAGAGTAGTCTGTATATTCTACACCTGTAGCTGAGCTGTTTTCGAAAGACGTACCAGATAGAGGGTCAGTTAAACTAAAGTAGCTTATGCCTATATCAGTGGAAGTAGTAACCCCGATAATAGGAGTACAATATTCAACTACAAGGATGTAAGACGTTTTCACAACCGTAGCTTCAGAGGCCAATTCGTTCGTAGAGTTATACGCTCTACACTGTACCGTATAAACCCCTGGTTGGTTAAATGTAAATGATCGTACATTGGATGTATTTGGACGTGTATCTGCTTCCCATCCCGTTAAAGGGAAAATAGACCATTCCCAGTTATTTGCTTTATCGCTAGTAGCTGTTATCGTAACAGCATCACCTATATTAGGTCTTTGATTGTCAGCGACAAAATCAAGATTGGTAGGCGTCGTAGGAGAAACTACAGTAAAAGACTGTGTTGATGTACTTACTTGGTTGTCACAAGTAATTGCTTTAAGAGAGAGTGTGTAGCTACCATTGGAGAGGAATGTATAATCAAAATCGGTTAAGTTAGATGTGAAATTCTCTGGTCCAGTAAGTGTCCACTCAAGGGCAGTATTACCACCGGCATTTAAAGAAGTGTTTTTAAATGATACAGGAACAGTGTTATATAAAGTCGTATTAGGCAATGTAAAACCAGCTACAGGAGTAGCGCCTACTACACCATCCACAGAAGACCAATTAGCAGCAAACCCAACGGTATTAACACCTGCTCTTGTCGTCCAAAGAAGGTACATAGCTCCAGATGAAGCTGTAATCGGTCCAGTAGGTTCGTTACCCAGTGTGTATCCGTTACCCGTGTGTAAAGGAGTAGCAAGAGCATTCAAGCCGTCATATATTTTGAGTGTTGCATTTGCACGAACTTCAAATTGAGTAAACTCTAGTGTTACGCTTTGAGCACCACACGGAGCAATAAGAGCTTCGTTGTAATCTGGAGAGCTGTAGTTGCCAGTCGGCCCACCTTTGTCAAATAGCTCACCACTTGGTATAGTGATGACACCTGCAGGAAGAGCAGTAGCTGCACCCATGTTATACGAGGAGCGTTGTACAGTTATGTATCCAATCTTTGTTTCTGGTGCAGAACCGTTGATAGCGTTAGATGCAGTAAGTGTAACAGTCCATACACCTAGACCTACTGTACTATTCCCATTTGAAGTGTATATAATAGGGTTTTGGTTGATGCGTGGATTACCTCCTCTAAGAGAAGGGTCATCGTCACCATCTATGGTGTCTACACCATTGCTAATAACCCAATTCCAATAGGTAGGGCCGTTGGTACTTAAATCGATTAAACTTACAGGTTCATATAGTTCGACAACGTTTTTATCTGAAACAAAATCTGAAACGGCAGGTGCCGTAGGATCGACAATCACAATACTTTTCGTAGTAGAATCGGTTCCAAGACAGTTGGTGCTTTTAAGTTTTACATCGTATGTGCCTGCAGGAGAAAATGCGTAACCTGTATTAACTGTAGAAGTTTTTGTCCCGTCGATAGTCCATTCGTGAGATAGATAACCGTTTTGATTGGAGTTAGTTATGTTCACCAAAGTTCCAGTAAAAGCAGTGTCTGGTATAAAGAATGCGCTAGTTACTCTTTTAGGATTTGTAATCAGTACTGTATAGTCTTCTGTTTCACCAAAGGGGAAAGAACCACACGGGTTGGTTAAGGCTGCAGGTTGTTCTATGACTATAACTCTCATCCTAGTCATTCCCGATTTTGCACTACAAGGGACTTTAAAGTTGATATTGACTGTCGTTCTTAAGGAACTGCCGTCACTGAGCATTTCACCTGCATCTGTAAAGTCGCCGTCATTGTTGTAATCTATCCACACATTAGTTCTAACGTTAAGTCTAAGATCGCGAGAACATGAACCTGCTTCTATAGAAACTGTATAAGACTTTCCTGCAGCCATATCTGCGGCAGGGAGTGCTGTGTTATCCGTGTACAATTCGCATCCAAGATGCGACGAGTTTACATCAATAGTCACAGATTCTCCCACTAATTCAACACGATCACATTTGGTGTTCTCTGGGCTGTATGATCGTGACGAACAGTATTGCGTTTGTGCCATCGAAAAACCCGCAGCAAACGTGAGTAATACTGAGACAACCCCCCTGAAGGTATAATTCTTTACTTTCATTAATACTCTTGTTTTCATAATTAGAGTCAAATATCCTTAAAGAGTTCCGGTTATCGCTGTCATTTTTTTTTGACAATTAAAGGCCTTACTACAAGCAAATAAAAAAAAACACTCATATTGCCCCTGCAATGACATTCGAAGAAGTATACACAACACTAAATCCAAATCAACAAAAAGCGGTAGATACAACAGAAGGCAGTGTAATGGTAGTAGCAGGCCCAGGAACGGGCAAAACACAAGTCCTAGGAGCTCGCGTTGCCAGTATTGTAAAAAATACAGATACTAGCCCAGAAAACATACTATGTTTAACTTTTACAGAGGCTGCAACTACTGCACTAAGAATGCGATTGAACCAATTTATGGGTTCTCAGTCCTATAAAGTGAATGTATATACGTACCACGGATTTTGCAATACGGTTATACAAGAAAACAAAGACCTTTTTGGAATACAAGACTTAGATCCTGTATCTGAACTAGAAGTACTGGAAGTCATGAAAGAGATTGTAGATGAACTTCCAAACAGCAGCAAAATAAAGCGGTATGTTGGGGATGTTTATTATGATATAAAAAACTTACTAAAACTGTTCGGATTGATGAAAAAAGATCATCTGACGGCGGCAAATATCCATTCCAAAGTGATAGCCAAGCTAGAGGATATGCTTACCGATGAAAGCTACCTATACCAACGTAAATCAGGAGAGAACCAAAAGGGAGATATTAACCTACGTAAATATAATGCAGATAAGGAATCTTTAGAGAAGTTAGTGGAGGCGGCCTTGCTTCTAGATTCCTATGATTCAAAGCTAGCTGCGAGAAAACGCTATGATTTTAATGACATGATCACCTGGGTAATTTCCGCGTTAAAAGACAATGATGATTTACTACTCAAGTATCAAGAGACATATCAATATTTTTTGGTAGATGAGTATCAAGATACCAATGGTGCTCAAAATGAATTGCTCTATACGTTGATAAATTATTGGGAAAACCCCAATGTGTTTGTTGTAGGTGATGATGACCAGTCGGTGTACAAATTCCAAGGAGCCAACGTAGAAAATATTTTTGAATTTTTTAAGCGATATGAGGAGGACATAGAACTGGTTGTATTGGATCAAAACTATCGTTCGAGCCAGAATATTTTAGATGGAAGCAACGCAATAATAGAGCATAATGACGAACGCTTAGTTGGTAGGGTGGACAATTTAAACAAGAAGATTGTGGCCTCTAACGACTCCGTAGCAGGCATACTAAACGCACTGAAAATAGTGGAATACCCCAATAGTTTTCAGGAGATAGTAAGTGTTACAGCCAAATTAAAAAAACTAAAGGCAGATGGTGTATCACTTAGCGATGTTGGTATAATGTACCGTAATCACAGTCAGAGTGTGGAACTAATTAAATACCTTGAGGCAGAAGAGATAAGCTACAATGTCGCTAAAACACAAAATGTGCTAGAGGTGCCACTAGTGCATCAACTCAATACCTTTTTGATATACTTAAGTTTAGAAAGCAAAAACCTTGATACTGGTCAGCACTTATTATTCGAAATTCTGCATTACCACAATTTTAAGCATATATCGGCATTTGATATTGCTCGAATAAGCAACGTTATTGCAAAGAACAGGTTAGTTGGTTGGCGTGAGCATCTGAATATCGCTGCCGCGGGATTGGAAATTGAAAAAGAAGCAAAAAGTGAGTTGAGGGCTTTTGTAGCAGATATTGAGTTTTGGATTACGGAAATGCATAATGTGACCCTACAAAATTTAGTAGAGAGAATTATGTCAAAGGTGGGGTTTGTAGCACGGGCATTATCTGCAAAAGATGCCACATTTCAAATACAGTGCCTAAAGACGTACTATAATTTTTTAAAAGAGGAAACGGCTCGCGAACCCTACATATCGCTCCATGCATTTTTACGTAAAATAGAACTTTTAAAATCCAATAACATAGGATTAAAACTTACCAAAATAGTACACGGTATTAATGGTGTAAACCTGATGACTGTACATGGATCTAAAGGGCTAGAATACGACTATGTGTTTGCTATTGGTTGTACAGAAAAGAAATGGGAAAAAGATAAAAAAGCACTCCCCTACAAGCTTAACTTACTGTTTCCTGGAGAACCTCAAAAGGCATATATAGAGGAATCACGGAGGCTCTTTTATGTAGCAATTACTAGAGCCAGAAAAGGAATAGAAATCAGCTATGCTCTACGAGATGAATCAGATAAAGCTTCAACAAAGAGCTTATTTGTAGTGGAGTTAGAGGAAAGCGGAGCCGCAGTTTTTCAACAGCAGGAAGCAAATGAAGACGACTTATTACACTTTTTTGACTTCATGCTTACACATAATAATGAGGAATATATCGACCTCGTGAAACAAGACTTTGTAGTGAAAGAAGTAGAGAATTTTAGACTTAGTGCTACAAACTTAAATAGCTATTTGAGATGTCCTGTTGCCTTTTTTTACCAAAATATATTGCGTGTACCCTCGGCAAAGGGAGAGAGCTCCTCGTTTGGTACGGCAGTGCATAATGCTCTTGATGGTTTGTACAAAAACCTAGATGATTTGCAAGATGCAGAAGAAGCCAAGGATTTTCTTAAAAAGCGTTTTACTGCACAGATGAATAGCAGTAAAGAGGCTTTTACACTGGAAGGGCTAGAGAGAAGAACATATTATGGAATTGATATTCTGAATAAGTACTATGATAAATATGCTGCTACTTGGAGCGAAGAAGGCGAAATACACACCGAATTGTCTCTCAAGAACGGTGAAATAGACGGAGTTCCTATTCGCGGGCAGATAGATAAAGTAGTCATTAATGAAGGCACCGCACATGTTGTAGATTTCAAGACAGGTCAGGTAAAGTACGGCGTCAAAAAGGTAAAACCTCCCGTGCTACTGGAGGACAATCCATATGAGGATAATTTTGAAAAACGGTACGGTGGAGACTATTGGAGGCAAGTCTTATTTTATAAGGCTTTGATAGAAAGCGATACTACAAAAAACCTCAGAGTTATATCGGGAGAGATCGACTTTATAGAACCAGAAGGAGAGACGTACAAAAAGGTTAAAATCATGGTAAATGACGATGAGTACACTTTCGTTAAAAAACAAATCGCGGAGACCTTTGCAAAGATACAGAAGTTAGAATTTGAGAAAGGATGCGAGGAGGATACATGTCAATGGTGCACCTTCAATAAGTACTATTTAAATAATAAAAGCTACAGCGCTAAGGACCTCCTCCAAAACGAGACCGACAATATGAGATAAAGATGACAGAATAGTGTTTGAATTCTATGAAAACTATAGCTACCTTTGAAACGTTACAAATAACAATGGAATTACAAGACCTTATCACTGTTTATTCAGAAAAGACCCCCAATCCAGAATCAATGAAATTCGTAGCAAACAAAATGATTTTGCCCAACGATAGCATTGATTTCAGAACCAACGAAGGTGTTGATGAGTGCCCCATGGCAAAAGAGCTATTTGGGTTTGATTTTGTAAAAGGTGTATTCATCATGAACAATTTCGTGTCTGTCACGAAAAAATCAGGCTTTGAGTGGTTTGATATCATACCTGAGCTCAAGGCATTTGTACAAGCCTACCTCGAGGCAGAAAAGCCAATTGTTGTTCTTAGAGAAACATTGACAGACGAAGAAGAATCTGAAGTAGTGATTAAAATAAAACAACTATTGGAAGATCACGTGAGACCAGCTGTAGAAATGGATGGAGGAGCTATCGACTTTAAGAGTTTTGAAGAAGGCATTGTTACCGTTACGATGAAGGGTTCATGCAGTGGGTGTCCAAGCAGCACGCTTACGCTCAAAGCAGGGATCGAAAATCTATTAAAAAGAATGATACCAGAGGTAGATGCTGTAGAAGCAGAAGCCGCTTAAATTGAAAAGATTATGAAAAGAAACAGTACCTTACTTTTAACACTCATTGCTTTTGCAATGAATTCATTCGCTCAGATTTCTTTTGACAAGAATGAGTTTGTGGAACCAAACTTCAGCAAAGATGAGTTTGATTATAATGCAAAGGCATACCTTACTAACAGTTCCACAGATCCGGCAGATACTCTTTTTGCTTGGGTTCTTAATAAGACAGATGTGCCATCAGATTGGTCAACAACAGTATGTAGTGGATTCCTATGCATTGAAGAACCAACAACTGCATACAATTTTGTATTGAAACAAGGTGACTCCGTAGAGTTCAAATTGGGCTTTGCATTTTTCGGAAAAGCTGGTGAAGGAGATGCATATGTTTCGGCCTACTCGCTCAGTGACGCTTCTAACAGTGATACACTGAGTCTTTCAATTACGGCTAGGGATTTAGTAAGTACGAATGATTTAGATAAATCCTCTATTACGGTCTACCCAAATCCTGCATCAGATAAGGTTTATGTAAATTACGATGCCGCCAATTATACTGTAGACGTGTACGATATATTGGGTAATTTGAAGATGTCTAAGAACATTTCTAAAGGTCAAGCTATTTACGTGAGCGATCTAGCAAGCGGGGTTTACGTAGTGCGCATAGACGGAGATCTGAGCTTCTCTAAGGTTTTGCAAAAAAAATAATAGTAAACACAATTAGAACGTACTATTGATAATTTTTGGTTATCTCACCTAGAAAAAAAATATATCTTGCGTAAAACTTATCATAATGAAAAAACATATAAGAACAAGACACCTTATATTTCCATGCATTACTATGCTTGCATTAGTAAGCTGTAATCCCAAAGAAAAAGA
>CAJXIQ010000001.1 GCA_913054375.1 uncultured Bacteroidota bacterium | reverse complement strand
TCACGAGGATCGCATTGGATACCTCCTTTTCCACCACCATACGGAATACCTACAACGGCACATTTCCATGTCATCCAAGCGGCTAGTGCTTTTACCTCGTCTAAATTAACACCCATGGAATACCTGATTCCCCCTTTACTAGGACCTAATTTAGAAGAGTGAACAACTCTATACCCTTGAAATGTCTTGATTTTACCGTCGTCCATTGTAACTGGAAGACTCACGATAACAGCCTTTTCTGGGGATTTTAATGCATTGTAAGTAGACTCATCTAAGCCCAATATCTCTGCTGCTTCGTTAAATCTTTCCATCATTGACTCCAGCGGATTTAGATCATCCGTAATAGGAGCAGGCTCTTTGAACTTTAAAGTCATTGTGCTAATGTTATATTTACTATTTACTTGGTGGCAAATGTATTTATTCTACGCATTCGTATTCCACTGCCATTTTTCTTTTTTCGTCATACTAGTAACAATATGACCAAATAAGGCAACGCAGATAAGTAAATAGAGTCTATTCTATCTAAAATGCCTCCGTGTCCAGGAAGAATCCTTCCGCTATCTTTTACCCCGAGTTTTCTTTTCATGTAGGATTCCACAAAATCGCCAAATACAGCAAAAAAGATAACCACTGGTGCGAGCACCGCAGCTTGTATAGGAAGCTCGAGCCAATAAATGTTTAATGCACTCATAACCACTATCGTAACAATTGCTCCACCAACAGTACCTTCTATCGTTTTGTTAGGTGATACCCTAGGAAAAATTGGTCTTTTGCCCATTGATTTTCCTACCAAGTAAGCCATAGAATCGTACAACCAAATAGTTATCAAATAAAATAAGATGTACTCCATATTATGCTGTTCATTTTGCATAAACCAAATAGCCAAACCAATAAGTGGTAGCGACAGGTACACCGTTCCGGTAATAAAATTTAATGTTTGATCTCTCTTCAACTGAGAATAAGTAAGATACAAGCAGCCCCATTGAATCAGTAACATAATAAAGTACGCTGCACCACTTAACTCTCTTGATCCCAAGAAGGTAAGATAAAGCACCACTCCAGCAAAGACAGCGGGATTCACAAAAAGATGTTGATTGGATACTTTATTTGCTAACACCGCTAACTCATTAATAGATAGAAAAACAAGCAACGCCATGAGCACTCCAAAAGCAGGATGGCCAAAAACAGTAGCTCCCACCATTAGGAAAACGTATAGGGCACCAAATATGATGCGTAAAACTAGGTTAGACATAGAAATTATGGGTTTTAGTATCGGCGTTTTTTTGCATATAGGCGAAGATAAGAATAGCAATACTCAACAATCCTAGACTTACAGCTAAAGGAAGACTTGCTCCTTGCTCTAAGGCTTTGGTATAATCGCCATCTGTGATGAAATACAATTGGCCTACAGCTAACGCATTGTTAATGAAATGTGCCGTGATAGAGGTCCATATGGATCCCGTCCAATAGGCTGCATACCCAAAGGAAACAGCCAAGAAAAACATTGGAATAATCTTGGTAAATTGAAGGTGTATCAAACTAAAAAGCACGGCTGTTACGACAATGGATACATGCATATTTTTGAAAATTCCATTAAGTGCATTCATCAAAAATCCTCTAAAGAAAATTTCTTCTGCAAGTGCTGGTGCCAGTGCCATAAACAATATACTTGTCAGCAATGACATCGTACCTTCCTCACCAATCATTGCCTCGTACATTCCGTGGTTTATGGACTCTTGTGTTTGTAACCATTCATAAAAGTCTGGCCATTGACTAAAATCAATCAATTTATTGATGTCTAACATTAAACCCATGAGCGGTACACAGACAAAAACAAAAAGCATCGCTATTAAAAACCACTTTCCATTTTTTGGCCAGCCCAAGGACAAATAGTGTTTTGGCGTTGCTTTAATAAAAATACACGCAAGGAAAGCTGCTGCAATAAGGGGTAACGACGAACTTACAAAAACAAATATTTTTAGTGCCACTGGTTTGGTCGTCAGGGCATTAACCAAATTACTTAACTGAGAAGCATCTCCTATTTCTCCGTAATATAGATAAGAACCTATTGCCACCGCTAAACCACCAAATAGTGCAACAGAACCCACAAAAAACACAGCCCCTAACACGAGATGAAACAAAGCTTGTAAAGTATCTGGCCGAGAATTCATGCTTTCCGTATCTTTGAAGTCTTCTAACTGGTCCATTCCTTTTATTTTGGGCAAATATGGTAAAAATAGGTAACATAGAACTTGGTGATTTTCCACTACTACTTGCTCCGATGGAGGATGTAAGTGACCCTCCGTTTCGTGCGGTATGCAAAGAAAACGGAGCTGACGTGATGTATACAGAGTTTATTTCGAGTGAAGGGCTCATAAGAGACGCTGCTAAAAGCACCCAAAAACTCGACATATTTGAATATGAGCGACCCATTGGTATCCAAATATTTGGGTATGACATAGATTCTATGAAAGAAGCTACAGAAATTACCGCTTCTGCCAATCCAGACTTAATAGACATAAACTACGGCTGTCCCGTAAAGAAGGTAGCTTGTAAAGGAGCTGGTGCAGGTATCCTGCAAGATATCCCAAAAATGGTGGAGATGACTTCTGAAATAGTGAAGAGTACCTCACTGCCCGTCACCGTAAAAACAAGACTTGGCTGGGATGATAACACAAAATACATAGAAGATGTAGCCGAAAGACTTCAGGATGTTGGCATAAAGGCGCTAAGCATTCACGGACGTACCCGAAAACAGATGTACAAAGGTGAGGCAGACTGGTCACTCATCGGCAAAATAAAAGAAAACCCCCGTATCAAAATACCCATATTTGGTAATGGCGATATTAATAGCCCCGAAAAAGCTAAGCTGTATAAAGAAAAGTATAATGTGGATGGTATTATGATAGGCCGTGCGTCTATTGGTTATCCGTGGATTTTTAATGAGATAAAACATTACCTCGCTACAGGCCAAAAACTAGATCCACCAACTATAGCTCAACGAATAGAGGTTTGCAAAAAGCACTTTGCGTTCAGTATGCAATGGAAAGGTGATGTACTGGGTATAGTTGAAATGCGTAGGCATTATAGCAATTATTTCAAAGGAGTATCCCACTTTAAGGAATATAGAACTAGACTCGTAACCACAATGGATGAGAGAGAAATCTATGCTATCTTAGATGAAGTTGCTGATGCATTTGGTGCGTATGCTTTTCAACACTAACCGCCATTAAACTGCTTGTTCAAAAATGCCAAAACCACAGCACATAGTAAGAGCATAAAAATAAAACTTCGCCAAAATCCATATCCATTATCATTGGAATTTTTGCCCACTATATAAGACCCCACTACACTAGCAGCGAAATAAATGTATACCCACATAATTAGCTGTTATCGAGATGATCTCGCCAGTTTTTTAGCATTTTTTCTTTAAGCACTCTTGGGAATTTAATTTGAGCACCCTCCTTACGGTTAATGCGTAACCAATCATGAAAACGCTTAGTAGGCAACAGATTTATCTTAATGGCCTTCAAAGCTGCAGAGCGCTCTACCCGATAGTCATCATTCAACACCTTGAGAGTCATATCCAGCTTATAACGGATTTCGTCTTCTCTTCCAAGAAGTCTTTCGTCATCGCAAGCTATGAACCATTCATGGGCAAAAAAACCTTGATACGGAATACCACAAACAGTGAATTCTTCAAAAGGCACACCATATTCGTTGCTCAATAATTCTACTGCCTTATTCATATTATCTAACGAAAGATGCTCCCCACACAATGACAAAAAATGCTTGGTTCTTCCCGTAATTTTTATCTCGCACCTATCTAGGTTTGTAAACCGTATTACATCCCCGATTAGATAACGCCATGCTCCACTGCACGTGGATATCAATAAAGCGTACTCATCCTTATCATTGACCTCACTGAGCACAAGCGCTTTTGCTCCCGCTTTTAGGTCCCCATTTTCAGTGAAGTTTGCCTCCACGAAAGGAACAAATTCATAATAAATGCCATTGCGCATGAGAAGACGCATCCCCCCATCGCTATCTACTCGAGTTTGGTAAGCGATAAAACCCTCTGAAGCTAGGTAGGTTTCAAAATACTTAATTGGCCTACCCAGAAGGCTATCCAATGATTTACGATACGGACCCAAAGCGACACCGCCATGAATATATGCTTCAAAGTGCGGCCATATATCGTGAATATTATCCAAACCATATCGATCAATAATACGCTCCATTAATAATTTGACCCATGCAGGGACTCCAGCAACCATACCCACATCCCAGTCCTTAGCCTCATCTGTTATTTTTTCTATTTTTTCTGTCCAATCTTTCTCCTTCCTTATATGAATACCCGGTTTAGAAAGTCTCTGAAATAAAATAGGTACCGAACCTGTGGTTATGCCACTCAGGTCCCCACTGTAATACATACCATTGTACTCTAACTGCGTGCTGCCACCAATCATAAGCCATTTTTTTGCGATATGGTCTTTCGGAACATCGGTTTGGATTATACTCAATACTTGCCTCAAACTGGCCCGTTTAATATGCTTGAGCATCTGGTCGCTTACGGGAATATACTTGCTGCTACCATCTGATGTACCCGAACTCACTGCGTAATTTGTTATTAATCCTGGCCAGGTGACGTTTTCCTCTCCTGCTCTGCCCCTTGTCCACCAAGGCAACATGTTTAGATAATCACCCATCTTTGTACTATTCTGATAGTCACTTAGTAGAGTGTCACTTCCTATAATTTGATTGAACTTGTGTTGTTTGCCGAAAGAGGTCTCTTGAGCTTTATCTAAAAGCTTAGAAAGAGTCTTTTTTTGGATTTTCTCCCCCTGCTCAATATTAACTTTTAAGAAAACTCCACGGTTTTTAGTTTCTGTGAGTAATCTTTGCAACAACGATGACATCAAACAAAGCAAAGCAATGACAAACTCAAATGCAAGTATTTAATCGTTTAATTAGTAGGATGTTAAAAGGTTATTAGTAGATGTCATCGGTAAAAACAACATGAGCAAACTAAAAGAAGAGACGATAAAAGATAAGTGGTTTAAAATACGAGAGTTGTTTGAAAAACGCTTTAACAAAACTCCTGACCTCAGTGCTATACTCTATGTTATAGGAATGCGAGAATTAGGTAAGCACCAAGAAAAATTCAAAAAAGAGGAAAAAGTACAACTCATGCACATAGCCACGTGCAGAATACTTAGTACATCAGGACACTATAAGTTAATAGGTAAGGACGAAAATGAATGGCCCGTATGGGAACTGGTAGAAAAACTACCCAACCAAGATATGCTGGAACAGGAAATGTATATGCGGCATCATATTGTCAATTATTTCGAAGAAGAGGAATTAATTTAGGACTCTTACGGTACATTAAAAAAAGTATCCCTTTTCCCACCTTTTCCACATCACTTGTAGGCTCATTTTTCTCAAATAACTTTGCTCAATTTTAAACTAAAATGCCTAAAGATAGTAGTATAAAACATGTTCTGATTATTGGTAGTGGACCCATCATCATCGGACAAGCTTGCGAATTTGACTATAGTGGTAGCCAGGCTGCTCAAAGTCTTAGAGAGGAGGGAGTTATTGTATCCTTGATAAACTCCAACCCGGCAACGATAATGACAGACCCGAGTATGGCTGAAAACGTCTATTTGCTTCCGTTAACAGTAGCTAGTTTAGAAAATATACTTAAGGAGCAACCTTCTATCACACACGTTCTTCCTACCATGGGCGGGCAAACCGCATTGAACCTTGCCTTAGAGGCAGATGAGGTCAATCTCTGGGAAGAGCACAATGTACAAATCATAGGTGTTGATATAGCTGCTATTGAAAAAACGGAAAACAGAGATCTCTTTCGTTCTTTTATGATAGAACTAGGTATTCCTATTGCTACGTCCAAAATAGCCAACTCATACCTAGAAGCAAAAGAGGTAGCACAAGAAATTGGCTACCCGCTTGTTATTCGTCCGTCATTCACTATGGGTGGATACGGAGGTGGATTCGTACACCAAAAAGATGAGTTTGATGAAGCAGTGAAACGGGGGCTTGAAGCCTCCCCTACCCACGAAGTACTTGTAGAACAGGCGGTACTAGGTTGGAAAGAATATGAACTAGAGCTACTACGAGACAGCAATGACAACATTGCCGTAATCTGTACCATAGAAAACTTTGACCCAATGGGCATACATACGGGCGAAAGTATAACCGTAGCTCCAGCCATGACCTTGAGTGACACCTGTTTTCAGGAAATGAGAGATATGGCACTTAATATGATGCGTAATTTAGGAACGTTTGCTGGAGGGTGCAATGTACAGTTCTCTGTAAATCCTGAAGATGAACAAATTATTGCTATTGAAATAAACCCACGTGTTTCGCGGAGTTCTGCTTTGGCTTCTAAAGCTACAGGGTATCCTATTGCAAACATAGCCGCTAAACTTGCGCTTGGTTTAAATTTAGATGAGCTTAAAAATCCTGTCACCAAAACAACGTCAGCATTCTTTGAGCCAAGCATGGATTACACTATTGTAAAAATACCACGTTGGGATTTTAAGAAATTCCCAGGGGCAGACACTACTCTTGGTCTTCAGATGAAATCTGTAGGTGAAGTAATGGCAATAGGCAGAAGCTTCCAAGAAGCACTTCAAAAAGCATGTCAATCCTTAGAAATTAAACGGCTAGGCATAGGTGCAGACGGGTACGAGCTAAAACAATTGGACGCCATTCTAGATAGTCTCGCCAACCCAAGCTGGGATAGAATATTCCATATACGGGATGCCATGGCTATGGGAATGCCAATCACCAGCATTCAGAAAATCACTAAAATAGATCGATGGTTCCTAGAACAGATATATGAACTAGTGAAAATGGAGCGTGAAATTAAAAAATATACGCTTGAGAATATAGACGAAGAAACCATGCGTTTGGCTAAGCAAAAAGGTTTTGCCGATGCCCAAATAGCTCACTTATTGGGTGGCGATCTTACCGATATGGACGTCTATGCCAAACGAAACGCATTAGGCGTTAGTCGTATCTACAAAATGGTAGACACCTGCTCAGCAGAATTTACCTCGCCAACTAATTATTTTTACTCCACCTTTGATGGTGAGAACGAGAGTATCGTATCAGACAAAAAGAAGATTATTGTTATCGGTTCTGGGCCCAACAGAATAGGGCAGGGTATAGAGTTTGACTACAGCTGTGTACACGGGATAAAAGCAGTGCAAGAAGCAGGATATGAGGCTATCATGATCAACTGTAACCCAGAAACGGTAAGCACAGATTTCAATACTGCCGATAAACTATACTTTGAGCCTGTTTTCTGGGAACACCTTTGGGATATTGTGCAATTGGAAAAGCCAGAAGGCGTGATAGTGCAACTGGGTGGCCAAACAGCCCTAAAACTTTCTGAAAGACTAAGAGACGAAGGAATCAAAATAATAGGTACCTCGTTTGAAAACATGGACCTCGCCGAAGACAGGGGATCATTCTCTACGCTACTAAAAGAACTCGCTATACCTTATCCTAAATTTGGAGTAGCCGAAAACGCTTATGAAGCTATTGAAGTGGCGCAAAAAGTAGGTTATCCTGTGCTGGTAAGACCCAGTTATGTACTGGGTGGTCAAGGAATGAAGATTGTCATCAACGATGACGATCTGCAAAAAGCCGTAATCGATTTGCTGGGCGACCTACCAGGCAACAAGGTGCTTATTGATCATTTCCTTGACAGAGCAGAAGAAGCAGAAAGCGATAGCATAAGTGATGGCGATGATTGTCATATCATAGGACTCATGGAGCACATAGAGCCCGCGGGTATTCACTCTGGAGATTCGTCTGCAGTATTGCCGCCATTTAGTTTCTCAGACAATGTCATCAATAAAATAGAAGCGTATACCAAAAAAATTGCAAAAGCAATGGATGTACGTGGGCTACTCAATATACAATTCGCAGTGAAAAATGAAGAGGTGTATGTAATAGAAGCAAACCCAAGAGCAAGTAGAACCGTACCGTTCATATGCAAGGCATACCGGGTTCCATATGTTAACATAGCTACTAAAGTAATGCTTGAACACAAGAAGATTAAAGACTTTGATATTAAACCTTACAAACATGGATTTGCAATCAAGCAGCCGGTATTTTCTTTCAACAAATTTCCAAACGTAAATAAGGAACTCGGACCAGAAATGAAATCTACGGGTGAGGCAATTCTATTTGTAGATAACATTAAAGATCCTCTCTTTAGAGAGTTGTACAACCAAAAGTCAATGTTCCTGAGTAAATAATGTTTAAGTACCTTTTAATAGCTTTAATAGGGTATTGGGTTTTCAAGCGTATCTTCAACGTAGCAGATGCTGTAAAACGCGATGGACGCCCTGCATCAAACGATAACATTCCATCAGATAAGCCTAAAAACAAATCAAATATTGATCACTCAAAGGGCGGTCAATATATTGATTATGAAGAGGTAGAATAGACGTTTTTTTACTCTGAAGATATCTCGATCCTTTTCTTAACCTCTAAAATAGCCAGAAGTAATCCTCATTATTTTGGAGGTATCTTTCGTCCAATTCTTTTTGCAAGACTACTTGTTCATCGGGCGATGAAATAGCCAATATAGTTTGCCTATTTTTATAGTCTACACCTTCTTCAGGTTGTAAAACTATTCCGTAAATGTCTTTCCCTACCTTCTTTTTATTGTTCGTTACCCAACTAAATTTTTCTCCTTTGGCGAGTAGCTCCTTGGCAACAAGTTTTCCTTTTTTGCCTGCACCGCATAACACCAGCGGCTTTTTATTTCTCCCTAAGGCAATAAAGTAGTGCACCTTAAGCTGTACATAGGCAATTGGGAAATACTGCGGATCATTTCTCGATATTCGCGTAGCACTGTCTCGCCAGTGATGGACCACCCCACTTAGTCTTGTTATCTTCAATCCGTTCTTCCATATCCTAAAGGCTAAGTCGTAGTCTTCGGGCATCAAGACTGAATCAAACCCTCCTATTTTCTCAAAATCATCTCGGCACATCATCCAAGCAGAAGAAGGTATCGGACATTCGCGATAAGTGTCTCGCCAAAAATCGCCCGATTCCATGAGCCCGTTGAGCCAAGCCGTATATTTCTCAAAACCGCTACCTATTTTGCGATCATCGCAGAAGTAACTCACTTTACCGGTCACTACAGTATCCATCGCTACAGCTGCAATCATCCGCTCTAGCTTGTCTGTGGGCATCAAATCATCTGCATCCATTCGGTGTATCACATTTCCACTACACATCCCATAAGCTTTCTGCAAAGCGCTGACTATTCCTGTTCCTTCACTATCTGCTGTATGTATATTGATATATTCAGCTGCATACTCACTTAGCACCGTGTTAGAACCATCCGTACTATCATCATTGATTGCAATCAACTCCCAGTCCTTGTATGACTGAGCAAGGATAGATTCGAGGCATGGTTTCAGGTATTTTCCAGCATTTTTTACTGGCATTAGGATGCTTATCAAATGGTCTTCAATTTGACGCAAGTTTATGAAACTATTTTGAGAAAAGAATTGTTCCTTTGAACTAAGGGGACTGGGCAATTTGAAAAATTTACACCGATTACATTTCCGGTTGTAACCCGAGCGTATAAGAGCAGGCCTTAAATCCAGACTTGTCGGTAAATATTTTTGGTAGTAAACTACTGAAAAGAACGTTGGAAGTTCGTGACGCAGAGGCAACCAAATCCTATCATTTTTTGAAGTTTTTCAAAAAATTTCAGTCCCTTTTTTAGTTTATCACACCACTACCCACCAACACATCTCCACTATACCACGCAGCAAACTGACCTTTAGCTACCGCTTTTTGCTTTTCTGCAAAACGAATCTTTAACCCGTCTTCTGTCATTTTTAATTCTGCTGAAACCAATGGCTGTCGATATCGGATACGTACTTGGTACTCGCGTGCTTCTCCTAACTTCATATCGTCTACTGCCTTTATCCAATGGATGTCGTCTTTAGCTATCAAGAGTCCGGGTCTGCTTAGGCCCTTGTGGTCTTCTCCCTCTCCCACATATATAGTATTGGTGGTTGTATTGGTTTGTATGATAAACAAGGGATTCACATATCCGCCTATGTTTAATCCTCTACGCTGACCAATGGTATAAAAATGAGCTCCTACGTGCTCACCTACTACTTTGCCATCTCCTTCAGTAAAATTATATGCTTCTGTAGGTTTCGACTCGTGCTCAAAACCGTGCCAATCGTGGGCAATCTCTATTACGTTGCCTTTTTTTTCTTTGAGCTGCTGCTTGAGAAAGTCGGGCAGTTTTACCTTGCCAATAAAACACAGTCCTTGGCTATCTCGCTTTTCAGCAGTCACCAGGTTCTGCTCTTTGGCTATTCTACGTACCTCGGGCTTTTCTAGCTCGCCTATTGGGAAAAGTGCCTTGGCCAGTTGCTCTTGGCTTACTTGGCACAAGAAATAGCTCTGGTCTTTATTCCCATCAATGCCCGCCAATAGTTCGAAACCCGAAGTACTCTCTGCCTTGCGACAGTAATGTCCTGTGGCCACAAAATCGGCTCCTAATTTTAAGGCATGTTTCAGAAAACTATCAAATTTTATCTCTCTATTGCAAAGTACATCTGGATTTGGTGTACGTCCGCTTTCGTATTCGTTGAACATGTACGAAACAATACGCTCATGATACTCTTTACTGAGGTCTATGGTATGAAAAGGAATACCCAATTTGTCGGCCACCAAAAGGGCATCTTTACTATCTTCCTCCCACGGGCACTCTTCGCTAATGGTAAAGTCAGTATCGTGCCAGTTCTTCATAAAAACACCGATAACATCATGTCCCTGCTCTTGCAATAAATATGCAGCTACTGATGAATCTACCCCTCCTGATAACCCTACTACTACTTTCGCCATTATTCCTGTTTACTCTATCACGTTGATTTTATAATTCACCATTTCTTCTGCCGTTTTTAGTAATAAAATATACAACCCATTTGCAGAAACATTCAAGAGTATTTGATCTCCAACCACATCACCCTTTTGTACTATCGCCCCCGTTGGTCTATATATCTCATACGTTTCATAATTAGCCCCTTCCACATGAAGCTTTTCTCCTGCTCGTATGGGATTCGGAAAAATGGATGTGTGTTTG
This sequence comes from uncultured Bacteroidota bacterium, assembly GCA_913054375.1. GTDB lineage: Bacteria > Bacteroidota > Bacteroidia > NS11-12g > UBA9320 > UBA9320. The sequence goes on along the minus strand of CAJXIQ010000001.1, from coordinate 68,370 downwards.
TACAATTCAGCCACACCAACACCATATGCTGCATTCACATTTCTTTTTACCGGAGTACTACCACATCTATTAACCGCAGTTAAAATTACCGTATAGTCCCCTTGATCTACAAACCGATGAGATGGGTTTTCTTCTGTGCTTGATCCTCCGTCTCCAAAATCCCATGAAACAGACTCTGTATATTCAAGCATACTCTCAAAAGCTACAGTAATGCCCTCTTCCAAATATGTGTAGCTGGCAATAGGATCTCCCATCACAAAAACAATACCTTCTTTTAATGGACTATCCCCACAGCCTCCTAATGCTTTTACTGTGATAGTGTGCACACCTGTATCTTGCCAATCTACAGTAATATTGGTAACCGCATTTGATACTATTGCGCCACCACTTTTTACACCCCAGGTATAGCTAGATGCTCCAGGTATTGCGTCTATTGAATACTTTTTGAGTGCTATACAAGCTGTATCTTCCATTATAAAATCAATGGGTATGTCCAATACTCCTTGGTTTACAGTAATGGTGCGCGTTGCAGTATCTGCTCCATTGGCATTACTTGTAATTAACCGAATGGTCTTACTACCGCTCGTTGTATACGATACGGTATGCGGTCCTTCCGTCATTGCAGTAGCCATGTTTGCCCCAGCACCAAAACTCCAGTTCCAAACATCAACTTTACCCATAGAGTTGCTTGTAAATATAGTATTCTCATTGGGACAAATACTTGAATCGCTCACATCAAATGAAGCGGTCGGTGGGGAGGCCGGACATTGGCCTTGAGTCATTTTTCCAATGCCGCAAACCTGATTTGTTATACTCTTTGTCTTGACGTAGTTTCCTGCAGCGATATCCGTTGTTACTAGATTCGGTTTTCGCTGCCCGTTGTTTATGCTGTAGTGCATTACTTTTTGGCTAGCACGTACATGACCCAACTGGTGACCGTGACCCAATTCGTGTGTCGTTACACTTTCAAAATCATACTGATTATTGGCCGGTAAGCCGATACCGAAATACCAATTTATTGTGCTATCAAACTCAATATCTGTTTCATTCACAAACCAAGTCATATCAGTACCACCACTGACAAAACAGCCTCTGTAACGGCTGTAACAAACTCCTAGTTTACTATTCCCAAAACTCGTCCAGCGTACCGTATTGGTGCCATCATTAGCTAAATCATGGTTCGCTGTTGTAGCTCCTACGGTCCAATTCATTTGCGTTTCACATTTCCACTCATTCATAGATCTATAAAAGGCTTCTACTGCTTGCTGGTCTCCCGAAAAACTAGACGTCATGTTCCAGGTATATCCTCCTGTATTGTCATCGTTCACATGTTGCAGCTCGAAGAATGGGGTGTCGTTCATGTTCAATGGATAGAGTACATTTAGATGAGCCCAATCAATAGTCAGATCTGAAGCAGATTGTCCAGACTCTCCACTATTACTTATGACTTGCACTTTACCTGTACCTGCTCGCGTAGGTACTATCACTTTTATCTGGCTATTGCTCCATGACACATACGACCAACTAGTTGGTGAGTAGTAGAATCTGCCATCACCAAAGTTGGCATCTTTGAATCCTACCTTGCCAGAACCTCTAGCTAATCCAAAGTTGCTGCCCGTGATGGTCAGCTCTGTAGATGTACCACTCGTTGTAGAGCTCAGCGAAAATGATGTAATAGTTGGTGGCGATAATGCACGTATTATTTTGTTACCCATTTCTGCATCAAAATCCATTTTAACGTTAATCTCTTCGCCCGTTATTGCTGTGATGTCACCATACAGTTGATGTGCTATATCTGTATATGTATAGCCCCAGTCATACGCTTCTACCTTATGCAAGTCGTATTTTATAAACGACTGTACAGATGCTGTTGCTTTGTACATTCCCGGTAAGTTCTTAAACGCAATATGATTTGGCACAAGCATAAAAATACCTACATCATCAGATTGCAGTTCTAGTGAAGGAGATACCTTGAGCATTTCTAATCCTACTCTACCTCCTTCAGTTACCAATTGTATAGTAGCTGTATTTATGGTCCCTTTCAAGACCTTGTAAATTGCTACGGTATTCACCGTATAAATATTTTTGTCGTCTGCGTCCCAAACACCGTATTGGTCTATGACTCTCCCCTCTACTACCACTGCACTGATATCAACACGCTTGTTGAGCGACCAGGGCTCTAACATACACTGTGCGGAAACTTGAGTAGTAGAAAGAAAAAAGAACGTGATGATAAAAATTGCTTTCATTTTTTCGTTTAGGGAAATATCCAATAAATAGTTCTAACAAAATTAGTAGGTTTGAGACAGTAGTCCAATTTATTATTAACATTTGCAGCAAGCAGAAAGTGCAATGGGAAAAATAATAGGTGTAGTGGGCGGTGGCCAATTAGGTAAAATGCTCTTCGAAGCGGGATCTCCTGCCAATGTGAAATATGTGTTTCTAGAGAAGACAACCGACTGCCCAGCATCGCTGGTTTGCAGCAACCAAGTGCTCGGAAGCTTGCAAGACGCTACCCAAATAAATATACTTGCCACCACCGCTGATGTACTTACGTACGAGATAGAGCATGTCAATGCAGATGCTTTGGCTCTACTCGAAAAAGAAGGAACACCCGTTTTTCCAAAACCAGCTGTACTCTCTATCATACAAGACAAAGGATTGCAAAAACAATACTACGCGGACCATAAAGTAGCTACTCTAGAGTTTAAGTTAGCCACTACAGACAATCTTGCTGAAAGCGTAGCCGCTTGGAACGAGGACAAATTTGTACTAAAACACCGCAAAGGTGGGTACGATGGCAAAGGAGTACAATTGCTCAACAAGCAAAAATTTAACAATCTACATACCGCTAAAGACGAAAGCCTAGCCAGCGAATACGGCTACGTACTCGAAAAACTCGCCAACGACGCCGTAGAAATATCGGTGATAGTAGCCGTAGCCCAAGACGGTAGCACCACTACCTATCCGCCATGTGAAATGGTTTTTGACCCACGCAGCAACCTAATGGACTACCTCATTGCACCTAGTAGCCTGAACGATACTGCCAATCGGGAGTGTGAGTTACTTGCTCTCAAAGCCGTAAAGGCTTTTGATAGCCCGGGACTGTTTGCTGTAGAGCTATTTGTAGAAGCTACCGGAGGCATGTATGTAAATGAGATAGCACCACGACCACACAACAGTGGTCACCATACCATAGAATCTTGCTATACCTCGCAGTACGAGCAGCTCAACCGTATCTTACTGGGGCAACCACTGGGCAGTACTGCTCTGGTAAAACCCGCTGCTACATGCAACATTATAGGACCACAAAATGTACACGGCATATACCAACTTGCTAATCTTGATGACGTATTAGCTATGGAGGGGGTCTACATCCACATGTATGGCAAAACCACTACTTCGCCCGACAGAAAACTGGGCCACTTCACCGTACTTGCAGACACACGAACCGAGGTAGTGCGTAAGATGGAGAAGGTGAAAAGTATACTAACCGTAATAGGGGTGTAAAACCCAAAAAATATGCGGGATGCACCATTATCGCTTGCATCATATATGAAAAGTTAGTTTCTTGAAATTTAGTCATCATTCATTGATAAAACCAGGTAATCTACTGGGCAAAGACTAATCACTTTTATGATCGCACTGATAAAGTTACCTTTGTACCATGGCAGATGTATTAATCATAATGGGTTCCGACTCAGACCTACCCGTAATGGCCGAAGCAGCCAAAGTTTTGGAAGAAATCGGTATTTCTTTTGACCTCACCGTAGTATCTGCACACCGTACCGCAGATAGAATGTATGCATTTGCTAAGAACGCTCATACGAAAGGATACAAAAGCATTATAGCGGGAGCCGGTGGAGCAGCCCATCTACCCGGTATGGTTGCCTCCCTTACTCCGCTGCCTGTGATAGGTGTGCCCATAAAAAGCAGTACCATGAGTGGTATAGATTCGCTCTATAGTATTGTACAGATGCCTCCAGGTATACCTGTAGCAACTATGGCCATAAACGGAGCAAAGAATGCAGGGATACTTGCAGCCAAAATGATCGGTGCACACAATGCTGAAGTACAGAAAAACGTACGTGCATTTACTGACACTATGGAAACATCTGTACTTGCCAAAGCAGAAAAATTAGAAGAGTTGGGCTACAAAGCATACCTCGAGAGCAAGTAGATAATGATAAAAGTAGACAACTGTCTGGTATCTGAAGATGTAGTAGAAAAAGCATTTGCATGTAATGTATCTGCATGCAAAGGAGTATGCTGTATAGAAGGGGACGCAGGAGCTCCACTAGACGATGGAGAACTTGAAATAATAGAGACCAACCTAGAGAAAATTGTATCTGAAATGGATACTACAGGATTAGAAACCTTGGAAAAAGATGGTTTTGCCGAACGCGATCCTTTTGATCAGATGATGGTAACAACCTGCAAACCAAACAAGGAATGTGTTTTCGTGGTAAAAAAAGACGGTATACTGAACTGTGCTGTAGAGATAGCCAATAAAAAGCACGATTTTGGTTTTCAGAAACCAATAAGTTGCCACCTATACCCTATACGTATAGATAAATACAACGAGTACTATGCGTTAAACTATCACCGTTGGAGCATCTGTGTAGATGCATGTACAAAAGGAGCCGAGGACGGTATAAAAGTATATGAGTTTGCTAAGCCCGCTTTGGAACGTGCCTTTGGCATGGAATGGTACAAAAACCTAGAAATTGCCGTAAAAGAATACCTGAACCGGTAATTTGCCCAATTTTCTTAGAATCCCATTTCTTTTTACTGCAATACTATTTTACTAGAAAAGAAAGATCGGATCTGTAGATTCAGATCTGTGCTTGCACTCACAGCAACAAGAAAATAGTGTCCGGTGTTTATAAGACAGAGGTCCTGTGCTATTGACACAAAACTGAATAAAAAAAGGGCGGTCAATTGACCGCCCTTTGACTTGTATGATTCTAAAATCTAGCTACATCCTGTAGTAGTACCACAGTTTGTACATAGGTGACACGTACCATTTCTGATAAGTGCTAAACTTCCACAGTTGGTACATGGTAATGCATCCCCAGAGGTAGCTTTAGGCTGCTGTGTAGAGAATGAAGCTGCTGTCGCTGGCTGTGCTGCAGATACTGGTTTAACAGTAGGTGCAGAAGTAACGCTTACCGTTGGTTTAGGCGTGTCAGACATTTTGTTCTGCTTTGCTTCTACCTTGGCTTGTGCTTCTTCTTTGGTAGGTTTGATATGTACCAAATCTGTTCTATCTAAATATTCGAAACCGAGTAATCTAAAGATATAATCAATGATAGAAGTAGAGTTCTTAATATTCGGATGCCCTTCTACCATACCACTTGGCTCGAAACGAGCAAATGTGAACTTACTCACGTACTCATCCAAAGGTACACCGTACTGTAGGCCTATAGACACTGCTATAGAGAAACAGTTCATCAATGAACGGAATGTTGCTCCCTCTCGGTGCATATCAATGAAAATCTCACCGAGTGTTCCGTCATTGTACTCTCCTGTTCTTACGAATAATGTTTGACCACCAACTTTCGCTTTTTGAGTGAAACCTCTTCGTTTCCAAGGCAGTTTTTTACGTTCAACTATACCTGATAATTGACGCATAAATTCTGTACTCTTAGAATTGTCGAGTATTTTTTGGGCTGCTTCTAACACTTGCTCTTGTGTCAATTCTTCTATGCTAAGTGTTGCCGCTCCTGCTAGGGCATTATCTACAGCAGAGATCGCATCCTCTTCTTCTGTTTCTTCTACATCAGACTTGTTGCTTAGCGGTTGAGATAGTTTACTACCATCTCTGTACAATGCATTGGCTTTGGTACCAAGTTCCCAACTGAGTTGGTAGCAAGACTTGATGTCTTCTATCGTAGCTTCATTTGGTAGGTTTATTGTTTTGGATATTGCACCGGAAAGGAACGGTTGTGCTGCAGCCATCATCTTGATGTGACCGTGAGCGTGTATGTATCTCTCTCCTATCTCTCCGCACTTATTAGCACAATCAAATACTGCAAGATGCTCGTTTTTTAAATGTGGCGCACCTTCTACGGTCATCGTGCCACAAACAAAATCGTTTGCCTCATGTATTTCGCTTTTGCTAAAACCAAGAGCTCTAAGCAAGCTAAATCCTTCTTTGTTGTACTGCTCAGATGTGAAACCTAAACGTTCCATAGTGGCGTCGCCAAGTACCCACTGATTGAATGCAAAGCTGATTTCAAATGCAGAAGCCAAACCAGCTTCTATTTTCTCTAAATCCTCTGACTTAAATCCTTTGGCACGTAATGTGTCGTGGTTAATATGCGGAGCATTTTCTAGTGTTGCATATCCTTTCGCATAGTTTACTATTTCGTTGATTTGCGTTTCCTCGTATCCAAGGTTTTTTAATGCCAACGGAACTGATTGGTTCACAATCTTAAAATATCCACCACCCGATAGTTTTTTGAATTTCACAAGTGCAAAATCTGGCTCTATACCTGTAGTATCGCAATCCATTACTAGACCAATCGTACCCGTAGGAGCTATTACGGTAGTTTGAGCATTACGGTATCCGTATTTCTCTCCCCACTGTACCGCTTGATCCCACGTACTAGTAGCTGATCCTAAAAGGTACTCTGGGCAATATGCCGGATCTATACCCACTGGCTTGATGCTAAGTCCATCATACTCGTCCAGGTTATATGCCGCATATCTGTGATTGTTCATCACACGTAGCATATGCTCTTTATTTTTATCGTATTGTTCGAAAGTACCAAGGAAGCTTGCCATCTCTGCAGATGTAGCATACGAAGTACCTGTAAGTATCGCTGTAACAGCACCACATATCGCAGACGCTTCTGGACTGTCATACGCTATACCGCTTACCATAAATACTGAACCTATGTTTGCGTATCCAAGACCTAAAGTTCTGTATTGGTAGGATAATTCTGCCACTTCTTTACTTGGGAACTGAGCCATAAGTACAGAAATCTCAAGAACAACAGTCCAAAGTCTAGATGCGTATTTTATTGCTTCTACGTCTAGTTCTTTTGTCTCTTCGTTGTAGTATTTTCTTAAATTAAGCGATGCAAGGTTGCAGGCTGTATTATCTAAAAACATGTATTCCGAACAAGGGTTAGACGCGTTTATTTGTCCTCCTTCTGGGCATGTATGCCACTCGTTTATTGTGGTATCATACTGCACACCTGGATCTGCACATGCCCAAGCTGCAAATGAGATATCGTCCCATACTTTCTGAGCAGGTACACTCTTTATTGGTTTGCCGTTGGTTCTAGAGATAAGGTCCCACTCTCCATCATTTTTTAGTGCTTCAAAAAATTTGTTTGGTATACGTACCGAGTTATTTGAGTTCTGACCAGAAACAGTAGCATATGCTTCCCCTTCGTATCCAGAATCATATCCAGCATCTATCAATGCTTGTACTTTCTTTTCTTCTTCTTTTTTCCAGTTGATAAATTCAAGTATTTCTGGGTGGTCTAGGTCTAGGCAAACCATCTTGGCAGCTCTACGCGTTGTACCACCAGATTTGATAGCCCCTGCAGCTCTATCTCCTATTTTTAAGAAACTCATAAGGCCTGAAGAGTTACCTCCACCACTTAATTTTTCGTTTGCACCACGAATACTAGAAAAATTCGTACCTACACCAGAACCATATTTAAAAATACGTGCCTCCCGTACCCATAGATCCATAATGCCACCCTCGTTAACCAAATCATCGCTTACAGATAGAATGAAGCATGCATGAGGTTGAGGTCTTTCGTAGGCAGATGTACTTTTTTTCGTTTTCCCTGTCTCTGGGTCTACAAACATATGACCCTGCGGACCTCCTGTAATTCCATACGAATTATGCAAACCAGTGTTGAACCACTGTGGGCTATTGGGTGCTGCCATCTGACCCAATATGCTAAATACCAACTCATCATAAAATACTTGCGCATCTTTTTTTGTAGCAAAGTAACCATAGCGTTCACCCCATGTTTTCCAGCAGTCAGCTAATCTGTGTGCCACCTGTTTTACAGAGGTTTCTGAACCCGTGGTTCCATCCTCTAAGGGTACTCCAGCTTTTCTAAAATATTTTTGTGCTAAAATGTCTGTTGCTACTTGAGACCAATCCTTAGGTACTTCGACGTTATCCATCTTGAAGACTTCATCTCCAGCAGGATTCTTGATTACAGATGTTCTGTACTCGTACTCATAAAGGTCTGTTGCTGCTACACCGTTTTTGGTGTTAAAACGCTTAAATTTCAGTGCGTTTTTGTTGTAATTTGGTTTTTGGCTCATTGCGTAAGGTTTATACTTGTTAAAAAAAAAGGCAAGGACTCAACCGCATATCTTCTCTAAAAAATTTACAGTGAGTTTTGCATCAAAAATACATTTGCATGACATTAACTTTCGGTCTGTCTTTTCCACACATCAACAACAAAATTTTTAGGTTGACTTATTTTTAAGAGATTTGCAGTGTTGATAAGATAAAATCACAAAATTTATTAGGATTTAACCGAATTGAGTTTGTACTTTTTACACGCTCATTCACAACCGAAAGATTATTAGCACATTACAAAAAATAACAGCAAAAATGCGTGCCAACCAAAAAATGGTGGCCGTGCTGATAGACCCCGATAAATCAGCTGATCATCAGTTGGATACCCTTGTTTTTCATCCAAATTTTGATCAAGTAGATTTTTTATTTGTAGGAGGCAGTTTGGTAACAGACGGAAGCATGAAAACATGCCTTGCAGAATTAAAAAAACGGACAAACAAGCCATTAATCATTTTCCCGGGCAGTCCAAATCAGATCGATGATCAAGCAGATGCAATCTTACTATTGAGCCTCATAAGTGGACGAAACTCTGATTTGCTTATAGGCAGACACGTAGAATCTGCACACAAATTAAAACGCTCTGGACTTGAAATACTTGCTACAGGATATATCTTAATAGATGGCGGTAGGACCACAACAGTAAGTTACATCAGTGGCACTACGCCTATACCACAAGACAAACCTGGTATAGCGGCAGCTACCGCACTAGCGGGTAGCCAGCTGGGCAAAAAACTTATCTACCTAGACTGCGGCAGCGGCGCACATCATCATGCATCACCTCAACTCATAGCTGCGGTAAAAAACGAAGTAGATACCCCTGTAATAGTAGGTGGAGGTATAAAAACCCGCGAAGATGCTGAGACCGTATTTACTGCTGGGGCAGATGTAGTGGTAGTAGGGAACAAATTGGAAGATAATCCAGAATTCCTGACAGAACTTGTAAAAGCGAAGGCTCGCTTTGCTGTTCGCTAAGCAGTCTCTAGCTCAAACACTGTAATCTCTGGCAAGAAACCTACTCTACCTGGGTATCCTAGGTAGCCAAAACCCCTATTCACATAGAGGTATTGCCCGTTTTCTTCGTATAGGTCTGCCCACTCTGGGTATTGGTACTTCACAGGGCTCCACTTATAATATTTGGTGTCTATACCAAACTGCATGCCATGCGTATGACCAGCAAACATGGCATCTATAGCTGGGTAGTCTTTTAGCACCTCTGCTCGCCAGTGGCTTGGGTCATGAGACAGCAGCAATTTGTTTTCTATCTCTGCCACTCCTGCATAAGCTTCGTTTAGTTTGCCATATTTTGGAAAACGGAGATGTCCACTCCAGTTCTCTACACCTAATACGGCGATTTTTTCGCCATCTTTTTCCAATACTCTACTCTCATTCATGAGAAGGTTCCACCCCATATCAGCTTGATGGTCTATTAGTTTTTGTAAGTTTTGCTCCTTGGTTACTCCCGATTTATCTGGCCACCTGTAGTAATCTCCATAATCATGATTTCCCAGTACAGAAAATACACCATAGGGGGCCTCTAGCTTGCTAAATATTTCTTTAAAATCGTCAAACTCACTGGATTTACTATTGACTAGGTCTCCGGTGAAAAATATAGCATCTGGCTTCTGATCTTGTATCATTTGAATACCGCGTTTTACGCCTTCTTTGCTCCAAAAACTGCCTGAGTGTACGTCTGATATTTGTACGATTTTAAACCCTTGAAAAGCTTTCGGTAATTTCTTTAACTTCAGCTTGCGACGCATTACCGTGTAGTTGTGTGCTCCATTGGCAATGCCGTATAGCATAGTGCCAAATACAGTGCCAGCAAGCAACGCACCTGTGGTAATAATAAATCGAGAACGCGTTATGTGCGTGCCTTCCGTATCTCCTTTTACTTTTTGACCACCAAGTTTAACCAATCGTACGATATCGTCTAATACCATGAACACCACCCATACAAACTTGGCAATGAAAAGGCCAAACAATATGCTTGAGGACCACATCATTATTCCGTTTTTGGTGGGATCGGAAGAAAATAACCAGGTGCCAATGATAAGCAGCAATAGCGTTACAGGAACGGCCCAATACAAAATATTGAGCAGCATGCCATAATTCGGAGCCCACCTTCTTACCAATAATTTATACCCCTGAAAAACATACATATCCATTGCGAAAAATAGAAGGAGAAAAACAACAAAGATGAATACTCTTGACATCATAATACTTTTGATTTGCAGCTGCAAAAATGAATGGTTTTATTCAATTTGAGGAAAAAAATGACCACAATCGCGAGTAAAATAATCCAGTTAGCAACAATTTGGCATATTTGTATGTTTAAAAGAATTGATGAGCTTAGAAAAACACATACGGCAAGACAAGTTTAAAAATCAAGCAGAGAAAGCGTTTGTTAATGTCTCGTACACGCACAGTCATATCTACGGACTTATGAATACTGCATTAAAAAAGCACAACGTGTCCATACAGCAATTCAATGTGTTGCGTATTCTAAAAGGGCAACACCCAAAAGCAGTTGCTATAAACGAAATAGCCAAGCGTATGGTGGACAAAATGTCTAACGCATCTAGACTAGTAGATAAACTAAACAATAAAAATCTAGTAGTGCGTGCTGCTTGTGCTTACGATAAACGCCAAGTAGATATTTCACTCACACAAGAGGGAATCGATATACTCATCGTACTTAGCCAATTGATAGATGAGATCATCAACGCACATAGCAACTTAAGCGATATCGAATATGAGCAACTCAATACGCTGCTCGACAAGATGAGGAACGAGTAAGCTTTATTCCTCTACCACTAATCTTTTTTTCTCAAGATGTACGACGCTGAAGTAGCCCAAACCGTTATTGCTGATGTTATTGTTGGGGTTGGCTGGGGGAGGATCAAATGGATTGCCACTTCTTGATTGTTGCGCACTAAGATCAAACAAAAATTGAAAATATTCCTCTGTAATGGCAAATTGTTCTACGTCAATGGTATCGCCCTCTACTACATCAAACAATATTGGTCTTGGAAGTTTGTTTCTAGAAATCTCGCCCAAAATATCATTCACATTAAAAAATGAATTGAGAAGAGATACAGACCCAAACTCGTCATTATCCAAATCGCTCGATTTGAGTGTGTCATTTCTATACGTTTTAAAAAGATAAAAATTCTTCTTTGTGTTATCTATTTGTCCTTGTACGAAAACATAATTTCCGGTAGGAAAAGACCTGTCGTTTGGAGGCAAAAAGAAGGATAAAAGCTCATCGATAGGTAAAGCATTTTGGAGTTCTTCTGCTGCTTTATACACTTGCCCTTTATAGGCTACGTTTAGTTCATACGTATTTCCTACAATACATTGATGACTATCTGCAGATACATACATTCCTGTATCACTATAGTTTAAGAACACTGTGTCGCCGCCACGTTCTGTTATAAATACAGAAGCGGTAGATACATCCTCGGCACTGTCTTGATCAAAGTATGGTTGGCTACTAGAGAGCTTTACTTTCCAAATGTCCTTGATATTATAAATCTCACTCTCTATAACTAGGCGAGGTTCTTCTGAGGGTATTTCTATATCTACTATCTTTTCGCAAGCAGTAAATAAAATAGCCGCAACAGTGTATGCTATTAATTTTTTCATAGAATATATCTTAAAATTCAAAGTTCCAGGTGATAGCAGGTATTATTTTAAATAGTGTTGTTTGCAGTGCCGCCGTACTACCAACTTGCGCATCTGGAAACTTGTCTAAATCTGCATCGTTTAACTCCCTAAAGTAAAGTGCATACGGGTTTTCTCTATTGTACAGGTTATATACTGAGAAGTTCCAATTGCTTTTTAATCGCTTGTTTGGTTTTTCCTTACCCTTCAGCGTAACACCTATATCTGCTCTGTGGTAGGCCGGTAATCTAAAGTTGTTTCTTTCTTGATCGTTATAATTGGTTTGCCACTCTCCGTTATAAAAGTATTTACCTACTGGAGTGGTAAGCGGCTGACCGCTTGCAAAAACAAAAGAAGCTGTTGCTAACAGTCGTTTACTAAATTTTTGAGTAAAGACAAGCGATAGATTATGCCTTCTGTCAAAACCAGCTACATACGGATTGTCACCGCTTATACCGTTTATTTGACGCATGGTTTTTGCCCAAGTATATGAAATAAATCCTGATGAATTGCCTTCTGTTTTGGCCACATAAAACTCTGCGCCATATGCCCATCCCTCTCCCGTAAGAAGTTCGCCATCCAAGTTTTCATTAAATGCCAGTTGTGCGTTATCCCGGTAATCTATCTGATTGTTCATCCATTTATAATAGACTTCCGCTGACGTTTCTAGTCCGCTGTCAAAGTTTTTGAAAAGACCGAAGGCAACTTGATCTGCTCGCTGTGGTTTTATGTTTTTGTTTACACTAAACCATTGATCCGTAGGGAAAGAAGAAGATGTATTAGTAGCTTGCTGCACGTACTGAAAAGTGCGGTTATACGACCCTTTGAGTGCCATTGAATTGGTAAGATTATAACTTATGGATGCCCTTGGCTCTAACCCCGCGTAGGTGTTGTACAACTCGTCTGCACCATATACGGTAGTGTCTGTAAGCTCGCTTATGGGTTCATTTGTTTCACGGTTTTTGGTATAGGCATACTCTGTGCCTCCAATATTGCTAAAAGTAGATAATCTAAGTCCGTACCTAAAATTTAGCCTTGTGCTGTGTTTGTACTCGTGATCTATGTACCACCCGCTTTCCAATGCTTTCCTTTTTTCGATTTGTGTTTCTTGAAAAACTACAGCAGACTCTTCATTGTTTGCGGCAAACAGTCCTGGATTAAAACGGTGATAAATTAACTGACCTCCAAAGTTTAACTTACTGTTCTGACTTAGAAAATTAGTCCAGTCTGACTTGATATAGATGTCATTAATCGCTTGATCCAGTCCAAAACTTGCATTTTCGGCAAAATTTATATCCACCCCGTAATTGAAGTCGCTGTAAACTAACGAGGTATTGACAAACATCTTTTCGTTAACTAAATGGTTCCATCTAAGTGTGGCAGTGGCATTTCCCCAGTTGATAGCGAACAACTCGCTAAGTCCAAGTACATCTCTACCAAAGTATCCACTCACATATATTCTATCTTTGTCGCTTATTTCATAGTTCGCCTTTAAATTCAAATCATAAAAAAACAGTTTACTGTTTTGAATGCTTTCGTCTGGTGCCAGAGGCAGGAATAGATCTGCATAACTTCTACGTCCTGCAATCATGAAACTTGATTTGTCTTTTACAATAGGTCCTTCCAAAGTAAGCCTACTAGAGATAGTACCAATACCGCCGATGGCCGCAAATTTCTTGGCATTTCCGTCTCTCATTTTAATATCTACAATTGACGACAAACGTCCTCCATATTTGGCGGGAATACCTCCTTTGTAAACCTCCAGATCTTTGACTGCATCTCCATTAAAGACACTAAAAAAGCCCAATAGGTGCGAGGCATTATAAACGGTTGCCTCGTCTAGCAATATCAAATTTTGATCTTGAGAACCACCACGCACATTGAATCCCGAATTTCCCTCGCCTGCAGACTGTATACCCGGCAATAATGTTATGGTTTTGAGGATATCAACCTCACCAAAAATCACCGGAATTTCCTTGATTTTAGCGGTTTCTAGCTTTACAACACTTATCTTTTTGTTCTCTACTCTTTTCTCTAACGCCTTTGCACTTACTACAGCCGTACCTATCTCATTGGCTTTTTCGCCAAGCTCTATATTCAGTGTCTTATTCTCGTTTAGAACCACTGTCTCTTCTATATCGCTATAACCCAAGTACTTATACGTAACAGTATACGTGCCGGCATCCAAGGTTATGGAATAAAATCCGTATTCGTTGGTGATAGCACCGCCTCCACCTTCTACTAATATGGTGGCGCCCAGCAGCGTTTCTCCATTTGATGCGTCTTTCACTCGGCCGCTTATGGTAAAATCTTGTGCAAAACCCAAAATCGTAAGCAGTAATAGGGTGACTAATATGGGACCTCTCATATTTTCTTTTTGTTATCACAAACGTATGATGTATTGTTTGGTTTGATATTAACCCAAAATAAATTTGTCCGTAATTTAGACGAAGAGCAAAAATTGTCGACCAAAGAAATTTCGACATATTTGCACCTGAATGTTTATCTACCTACTTTTTATCCTTGGGTTTGTGTCTCTAGTTAAAGGGGCTGATTGGTTGGTTGCTGGTTCTGCTTCTATTGCCAAAAAATACAACGTATCCGACCTAGTCATAGGCCTTACCATAGTAAGTATGGGTACAAGTATGCCAGAGTTGATTGTAAATATTCTGGCAAGTGCCTCCGACGCCTCTGATATTGCAATTGGCAATGTAATAGGATCTAACATCGCCAATGTATTACTGATACTCGGCATAGCAGCTTGTATTTTCCCGCTCAAAATAAAAGAGAGCACCTTATTCTCTGAAATACCGTACTCAATGCTGGCACTGCTGATAGTTGCCTTTGCAGCCAATGCTACAATCTTTTATCCAGAATATGGACATATGATCAGTCGATTTGATGGTGTTATATTTCTCTTTTTCTTTGGACTTTTCATATTGTACATCATCAAACTTGCTCGCGGAGGAAGGACAGATATGATAGAGGATGCTCCAGAAAAGGACTTGCTCATGGGCAAGTCTATCCTATTTGTTCTACTCGGAATGACCGGACTTTTTTTAGGAGGAAAATGGGTAGTGGATGGAGCTGTAGCCATTGCACAAGAGTTTGGTCTGAGTGAAAATATGATAGGTCTTACAGTAGTAGCCATAGGCACATCGCTACCAGAATTGGTTACTTCTGCTATGGCAGCTTATAAGAAAAATACAGATATTGCAATCGCTAACGTAATTGGTTCCAATATTTTCAACCTACTATGGGTACTTGGTCTCAGTGCCATCATCAATCCAATGAAATACGACCCAGCCATCAACACAGACGTTATTGTGCTTATTGTCGCGTCTTGCCTTATTATCCTGAGCATAATGAGAGGCAAAAAAGGTAAAATGCAAATAGGGAAACCTACAGGAATACTTTTCTTAACTTGCTACATTGGCTATATTGCCTTTGTAATAATAAGAGGCTAGATTTTGGTATAGAAAAGGGTACGATTGAGTTGATATAAAAACTACAAATCCATCACCACCTTAAATACCGTTTTTCCTACGGCATTTAGCGTGTTCTTATTGATGCCGCTCATATTGTCATCGTGTGTGTGCCAATAATCTCCAAAACCAGCGCCCGAAGCTGCATCATATTGTATAATATCTAGCGTAGGTATGCCGCGTATCGTATTTATAAAAAAATGGTCGTCTAGTATTTCACCTCCCTTATAATTTACAAAATGATTTGCATGACCTAGGCTCAATGCGGTATTCCAAACTTTTTTGACATACGGTTGAGCATATTGCCACGAGTTCCCTTCTATGGCAAACGTTGCATTCTCTGCTCCTACCATATCTAGCAATATGCCAAAACGGGCTACATAGTTGGGTCTGTGTGGTGTCTTAGACCAATACTGAGAGCCCAAGCACCACGTAGAAGGAGCACCTCGGCTATCGCCCATATCTTCTGCATCAAACAACACAATGTCTACACCTGCATCTGGTCGCTGTGCTTGTAACTGACGAGCAATTTCTATGAGTACACCCACCCCACTGGCACCGTCATTGGCACCGTCTGCAGGAGTAGTGGGGTCCTCTTTATCTTGGTCTGCCATAGGACGCGTATCCCAATGGGCACACAGCAATACTCGCTTAGTTTTTTGTGGGTTTACGGACCCTATAATATTCTTAATGGCTACATTAGCTCCTCTGCCTGTAGGCATGGTACCGTACTGCGTGAAAGCTGTATCGCAAAACCGTGCTAGTTTCTGTTGCAAGTAAATGGCTGTTTTGGCATGAGCCGCAGTACCCGGCACACGCGGTCCAAAATCTACTTGTTCTTGTACATATTGGTATGCACTATCGGCATCAAACAGTACCTCAGTGGACGCTTTGCTTGGCCTACTTGGTTTTTTTGTTTCGGTCGTAGTAGAATTGGAGCAAGCAGAAAAGGCTAAAAGCAGAAAAGATAGAACTGCTATTTTAGTTACTGTTTTCATTGGTTCAATTTATAAGTGCTTCCCTCTTTACCGTCCATTACCTCTACGCCCGCTTCTTTTAAACCATCGCGAATCTTATCTGCAGTTGTCCAGTCTTTGTTTTCTTTGGCAGATTTACGTATGTCTAGTACCATATTCATAACGCCATCCATGGCTTCGTTGTCTCCCGCATCTTCAGATGCTAGTCCTAGAATACGGAAAGTAAAGTTATGAAATGTAGTATGTAGCAACTCCTTGTCTGCTGCTGCGATTTTCATCTTCTTAGCGTCTACCTCATTTATCCATTTTGCAGCTTCAAAAAGTGTTGCTATTACCTGTGGAGTGGCAAGGTCATTATTCAGCTGAGCGTAGAGCTTTTCGCTCCATTCAGCTATATTCATGGTACTAACGTCTGAAGTAGGTAAGGTCTCTGTTTTCGAAGCGGCATTCATCAAGCGTTTGTATCCCTTTTCTGCTGCTTGTAGTGCCTCGTTGCTAAAATCTTGGGTACTGCGGTAGTGGGCCTGCAGCAAGAAAAACCTCAGTGTCATTGGCGTGTACGCTTGCTCTAGCAAGTGATGATCTCCGCTAAAGAGTTCTTCTATCAAAACACCATTATTTAAGCTTTTGGCCATTTTCTGCCCGTTAATGGTGATCATATTGTTGTGCATCCAATAGTTGGGCGTAGACCTTCCGCAAGAATGACTCTGTGCCATCTCACTCTCGTGGTGCGGAAACAGCAAGTCCATTCCTCCTGCGTGTATATCAAATTGCTTTCCCAAGTACTTGTCGCTCATGGCTGAGCACTCTATATGCCAACCGGGAAACCCTTCACTCCACGGACTATTCCATTTCATAATGTGCTCTGGTGTAGCCTTCTTCCAAAGAGCAAAGTCATTGGGGTTTTTCTTCTCTTCTTGGCCTGTTAGGCTTCGGCGCTCTTCGCCAGCTCCTGCTATTAAATCTTCTATCTTTCGACCACTAAGTTTACCGTAATCATTTGTTTCTGCATATTTTAATACATCAAAATATACGGACCCGTTGCTCTCATAAGCAAAACCATTTTCTATGATTTCTGAAACCATCTCTATCTGCTCTATGATATGACCACTCGCTCTAGGCTCTATACTTGGAGGGAGTACGTTCATTTTTTGTAAAGCTTGGTGATAGGCGTTGGTATATTGCTGAGCCACTTCCATGGGTTCTACCTTGTTAGCTTTGGCAATCTTTCCTATTTTATCTTCACCTTCATCTGCATCATTGAGTAGATGACCTACGTCTGTGATGTTTCTCACGTAGCGAACTTTATAGTCTGAGTGTGTAAGGTATCTGAACAGCACATCCATCATAACCGCACCGCGGCTATGCCCCAAATGTGGGTCTCCATAAACAGTGGGACCACATAGATACATTCCCACAAAAGGCGGTTCTATGGGTTTGAACTCTTCGCTTTGCTTGGTAATCGTGTTGTATATATGGAGTCTAGAAGACATTGGGCAAATATAGTACTGATTTAAAGTTTTTAGTCAAGTGTTTAGGGCTGTTGCTTGAACAACTCTGCTTTAGTTCTGCTAAATGCGATAACAGAACTTATTGCATAGCCTATAAGTTGCTCAAAAAACACGTATCGCCTGAGACTACTATCTAATGTCATCCCTCAAACCTAACCTTCTCCCTCCAATCCCCTCTCTTGCCTCCGCCGTTTATAGCATCTTTGTCTATCGTTCCTGCATAGAAAAAGCCCAGGCAATGCTCGTCGTCTTCTAGCTGTAAAAATTGCCTAAAATCTTCTCCCATAGCATACGCCGGTGAGCTCCAGTAGCCACCATAGGTGTTGGTTTCACCTAATACTAGCCACATGTTTTGCACGGCCATTGCAGTAGCAGCTATTTCTTCCCACTCGGGGAGTATTTCGTTTCGCTGCATACAGATAGCTACGATGTGACTTACTTGCTGTTTTCGTTCTTCTATCTTTTCTATTTTTACGCTTTTAAACTTCTCTGCCGGAGTACTTTTTACATAGCAGTCTTTACATTGGTCTAGCAATGCGTTCATTGATGTGCCTGCGTACACTTTAAAACGCCACGGCTCCGTATTGCGGTGTGTGGGTGCCCAGTTTGCCAATTCTAGCATTTTATCTATTACATCTTGAGGCACAGGTTTGCCGCTCATCTGCTTGGGAAATATAGCCCTGCGGCTTGCTATCGCTTCTTGTAATTCCATTTTAGTTAAACAAATTTACTATTCTGATGTTCTAGATGTAAATTTGAACTTAAACTTAAGAAATTAGAACAATTATGTCATTCGAATTACCACAACTACCATACGCACACGATGCACTAGAGCCAAACATAGATGCGCGTACTATGGAAATACACCACACCAAACACCACAACGGATACACTACTAAGCTCAATGCAGCCATAGCAGGTACAGACTTAGCAGGCAAAAGCATAGAAGACATCTGCAAGGAAATGGATATGAGCAACAATGCGGTAAGAAATAACGGTGGTGGATACTACAATCACAACCAGTTTTGGACGGCAATGAGCCCGAATGGTGGAGGTAATCCAACAGGGGATTTAGCAGCTGCTATTGATTCTGCTTTTGGTAGTTTCGACGAATTTAAAGCAGCTTTTAGTACTGCAGCAGGTACTCGTTTTGGTTCTGGATGGGCTTGGCTATGTGCGAATGACGGTAAGCTAGAGATATGTTCTTCTGCAAACCAAGATAATCCATTAATGCCAGGAATAGGCTGTGGAGGAACTCCTATTCTAGGTCTAGATGTTTGGGAGCACGCATACTACCTTAACTACCAAAACAGAAGACCCGATTACGTATCAGCATTCTTTAATGTGATAAATTGGGATGAGATAGCTAGTAGATTTGCTGCCGCTCTATAGTCTTCAATACTAATAATACTTGAAAGCCTTGCACGAAAGTGCAGGGCTTTTTGCTTTTGTTGGGACTATGCATTTACTTTTGTACCATGAATTTTATGAAGTGGTTTCTATATAGTTTGGCATGCAGTGGCTTTATTTGGTTTGTATTTTTCAAACCGATGGAGATTAATACTGCAACAGCAAACGAACTTATTCCTACAGAAACTCCGGAGGTTGTAGACACCGAAACAACCATAACCCAAGTTGAAGAAGAGGAAATAAACTATGACACAGATTATGAAAACATAGAGGATACCCTAGATTTTGTAAGTGAAGAAACGCCCGTAGTTGAGTTGCCTGTAAATATACCTAGCGAAAATCCAAACATAGTAATCTCTGGCTCTACCGACGTTAACCTAAACAACCGCTTCCTGCTAGTGATAGGTAGTTTTGGTGTTAAATCTAATGCCGACAGATTGCTTCTCAAGATGAAAGACAGAGGCACTGATGCCGTTATTGCATCTGTAAACGGACTGTATAGGGTTGTAACTGCTTCTGCAAATGACAAAAATGAAGCAAAAGCAATGCATTTACAATTTACCCGTACCTACGATGAGCAAGCCTTTATTCTGAAACAGTAGGTGTTTTAAAACTGCGTAGATAATGTAAACCGCAAACCACTAAATGCTGGTTCTAGTCTACATACACCTCCTGTACAAACAACACCTTCTACCTGCTTTATGTACGCAGCTGTAAACGAAGTTGTTTTGATATTGTATTTTACAAATACACTTGGATAATGCAACACTTGATCTGCTAAAGAAACGTTTACTATTCTCACTGGGTTAGTGTTTATCATATCGCTTATAGCGATTGAGAACTTTGGCGAATTATTCCACTCTATAATGCCGTGGTAGAAGCTTCCAAGATCTTGCTTAGTAAGCAGCATTTGTGACTCAAAACGCAAACTGTTCTTCCTGTTTATTTTGTAAGTAATTTCTCCAAATGGGGTAAATGTTTCTACCTCATCTGCTTTACCAAGCGGCTTCACCTCATACACCTCTTGGTTATAGTTTACCATTTGCAAACCAAGTTTTCCTTTCCACTTCTTATTTATTTTGTGCTCTATTTGAACAAATTGCTCTCTAAACAGCTGCGCTCCATTGAGATCTGTGATGTCAGAAAAATTTACAGTAACATTGGTCTTTTTATTGAGTGAGTAAATGACCTCTGCCTGTACCCCTTGCTCGCCCGTAAATTGGGCAGGAGCTTGGTAGCGTGCTAGCAATCTATAGCTAGCTTGGCGGCTAAGTGATGGTTGATAGGAGAGCAATCCTTGAAGTAACGAAAGTTGTGAGTATGGATCTACGTTGAAAGCAAAATTGTCTATCCTACGGTATTGTAGATTTACACCTAGACCACCTTTTTTACTTTTACCTAATTTTCTTTTAGAGTAGCTTACGCCGAGAATAGCAAGATTACCGCTCCCGTTTATCAAGCTATCTCTATTGTCCTTTATAGGCTCCGCCGTTTTATAATTCAATTCTCCATTGAAACCGAAATTCCCAACTGAGGCGTTAAAATACCCATTCATAAGGTAGGTATTATACTTCGGGTAGAAGCCGTCTTCCTGGCTCAGACCTAGGCCCTGTATCTCTGTTACCAATTTAGAGTAGGCGTTTTCATTGAGGGTCCGGTTTACGGCAGAAACCCCTACGTTTAATACGGATCCCTTGTCCGATAGATATCCCTTTTCTGCATTTATGCCTTTTACTATTTGTGGAGACGTTTCAAACCGTCTATCCAATCCGCCTTTTTGCTTGCCCGTAAAGGCCTTTATTACAAAATCATCTGCTACCTTATATTTCAAACGTACACCTTCCATTGCATAATCTATCCCTATAAGCCTGTTCTCAAAGGCTCTAAAAACCGCTCCTGAACCAAACTGATCGTAAAATGATCCTGCCGTTATTTCTAAATCACCTACCTCTTTTTTTATTTGCCAAAAACCCAGTCCTTGACCTGAATAGGCATCGGCGGGATTCAGAAGGTTGCTGTTATTAAATAAATCATACCTTGCTGCAAAGTGCCACCCTTTAATATCATAATTAAGAAAAAGCCAAGACTCCGAGCTACTGATTTGCTTGCCATATTGAGGAGATGCTCCTTCTACGGCTCCAATTAATGAATCTTTTAAAAACACATTAAAATTTGACTGTAAATTTCCACTAAACACACCCTGATCTTGGGCTGTGGCAGAACTGAGCAATGCGGTAGTAATAATCGCTAATGTTAAAAACCTCTTCATTTTGGGTGGTAAATGTAAATAATTCTTAAAATACACACTATTTTACTTTTTTTTGAAGAGTGAATGTGTCCCAGTTAATCTCAGAAATAAAGACTAAAAAAAGCTACGTGTGCGTTGGTTTAGATACGGATATTACGAAACTTCCTGACGGTATTTCGAAAAATGCACAAGGAATTCTTGATTTCAACAAAGCGATTATTGAAGCAACTCAAGAATACGCTGTATCCTACAAGTTAAATACTGCTTTCTACGAGCAGCTGGGCAGCGACGGGTGGCGAGTGCTCGAGAAAACAAGAGAGATGCTACCAAGCAATGTACTTAGTATAGCCGACGCTAAGCGCGGAGATATAGGAAATACCAGCACGATGTACGCTAAAGCATTCTTTGAAACAATGGACTTTGATGCGATCACCGTAGCCCCATACATGGGGCTAGACAGCGTAGAGCCCTTTCTGAAATTTGACAATAAAATCACAATTGTGCTTGGACTTACCTCAAACAAAGGAAGTCTAGACTTTCAAACCAATACTCGCTACGACCCCCCTCTGTATAAAACGGTATTGGAACGCGTAAGCCGTTGGGGTTCTATGGATAACCTAATGTTTGTGGTAGGTGCAACAAAAGCCGAAGCACTAAAAGAGATACGTAAAATTGTCCCAAATCACTTCTTGCTGATACCGGGGGTGGGTGCTCAGGGAGGAAGTGCTGTAGAGGTTTGTGAAAACGGGAAAACTAAAAATGGAGGCTTACTTATAAACTCATCGCGCGGTATAATATACGCAAGTAGTGGGAAGAATTTTGCAGAAGCAGCAAGAGCTAAAACTAAAGAGCTAGCGCTAGAGACGGCGCCACACACTGCACATTTATGAGTTTTGGGTACAATGAAGATCTTCTCCAGTTTATATGGGAGTATCAGTTGTACAATGCAACCTCCCTAATAACCACGGATGGATCTGTCATACAAATAATAAAACAAGGCTACCTCAATAGGAGCAACGGACCCGATTTTGAACGGGCAGAAATTCGAATAGCGAACACCACACATTATGGCGCTGTAGAAATTCACGTAGATAGTCGTGAATGGGAGCAACACGGTCATCATGAGGACCACGCTTTTAACACCGTGGTACTGCATGTTTGCTACTCAGTAAGTAAGGATTCCTATAGAAAGGACGGCACCAAAATTCCCACCATAGCGATTGGCACATTTATCAACCAATCTGCCTTGCATAAATATCGTAATCTAATGGCCAATAAAGCATTTATCCCGTGTGAACGGCAACTGCCTACGCTTAGCCCTCTCGATATCAACATGTGGATAGACAGAATGATCGTAGAGCGACTAGAAGCACGATGTACATTATTTCATACCTATTTAGCTTCATCTAATGGCAATTGGAATCAAGCCTTTTTTACAGCGATCGTACGTAGTTTTGGTATGCCGACCAATACGCAAGCTTTTGAGGAAATTGCCCAAGAAATTACATACGACTTAGTACAGAAGCATCATTCCTCTCTCTTTCAGTTAGAGGCGCTTTTCTTCGGCATATCCGGTTTATTGGAACAGTCTAAAGAAGACAACTACCATACAGCGTTGAAAAATGAATGGCGATTCTTAAAAAGAAAATACGGATTATCAAGTGTCACAACTAAACTAAAAACTGGCAGAATGAGACCCCTAAATCTGCCTACTGTAAAACTGGCACAGCTCGCCGCATTCTTTCATCATGTGCCCCAGTTTATTGCTCACGTACTCCAATTACCTCCCGTACAGTCAGTAAAAGAGATGTTACACTTTACACTGTCAGAATATTGGGACACTCACTATACCTTTAATAAAAGTTCTGCTAGTAAAAGTAAGTCCATTTCTTCGGGTGTTGTAAATCACTTGTTTCTAAACGCCATAGTGCCCTTTGTATTCTTTTACGAAAAAGAGAGAATAGATATGGCTACAGACCGGGCTATCCATTACCTAAATTCTATCCCTTCAGAAAAAAACAGCATCATATCTAGATGGGCAAATGAAGGTTTGAATAGTAAAAATGCTTTAACTTCGCAAGCGTTGCTACATTTATACAAAACATATTGTACCCCTCAGCGTTGTCTAGAATGTAGTTTAGGGAAGAAACTATTGCTCAGCTAGAAATGGATACTATTAGAAAAAATATAGAAAATTATGCGTTTGGGGTCTGCTCATATTTGGGCGATAAGTTCGGAATAAGGTCCAGTACTATTCGTCTATATTTTATTTATGTTTCCTTTTTTACTTTCGGAAGTCCAGTCATAATCTACTTTGTAATAGCGTTTTGGCTCAACATCAAACACTACCTAATGAGGAGTAGCCACTCTGTTTGGGACCTGTAAACCGTCCTTTTTTATGTGCATATTTTTGGTCTCCGCTGTGTTAGCGTTAATAAACGTTAAGGCATGCTGCTCTACTTTTGACCCATGCAACATCAAATGTCCCTTTACCGTACCACGAAAAGTTTTCAGCAAAACCATAAAACTTCAGAATTAAAATGCCAAAACTGTGAACAAGCATTTCTAGCCAACAGAAAAACAGCTAAGTTTTGTAGTAGTTCTTGTCGTTCTCAGTTTTGGATGACTAAGAACAAGAAAAAGGTGATCACTATTGCTGTACCTATAGACTTAGATGATGCTTATCTAGAAAAGATTAAACTTATGCTAGAGAACTATAAATCTGTTGAAAATGTTGTCGAAAAAGCGAGCAATCGATCGCATCAGAATGAGACTTTTGAGACGGAGAAAGACTTGCGTTTATTTATGGCACAAGCCGGATATGATGACTACAAAATACCAAAGCACGATATGGGAATATACTATGATGAGGGTATGACAATAAAGAAAATCGAAGCTGGTTTTCAAGTAAAAATTACGGCTTAGCCTTTATTCAAAAACTAATTCTACATCATCGCTAAGTGGATGAGCTTGGCAGGTGAGTATATATCCTTCGTCAATTTCAGTATCGCTAAGGCCTTCTCTTTCTTCCATAGAAGCTTTACCGCTTCTCAGCTTTGCTCTACACGTTGTACAAACTCCTACACAGCAACTGTATGGAGGATCTAGTCCAGCATCTTGTGTGGCTATCAGTATGGTTTGTTCTGGTTTTACCGTTATTTCTTTTTTCTCTCCAAATACTTCTACTTGTATCGTACGTTCTACAACCTCATCGCTATAGTTTAATGCCTCTGTAGATCCACTACTACTTTCTTCTACAGAATCTTTTTTGACAACAGCTGTAAAATATTCTGTATGTACATTTTCATCTCGCACTCCTATAGTTTTCAAGCCTTCTACTACTACATCCATCATTGGTCCAGGTCCGCATGTATAGTACTGTGCAACCGGATAATTAAGCCCCAATTCTTGTCTTACGATCTCAGACACCGTTTCTTTTGTCAAATAGCCTCTATGGCCCATCCAAGCACCTTTGGGGTTGTCTAGGCTATGTATTACCGTTAAGTTTTCGTGAGCAGCCTCGAGAGCCTCAAGTTCGTCTTTGAATATGATACTGTCCTCGTCTCTATTGGCATACACCAAGTAGCATTTGCTGTTTGGCTCTGCTTTCAGAGCGGTTTTGATTATACTAAACAATGGAGTAATACCGCTTCCTCCCCCAAAAAGAAAGTAATGGTTTGCAGCAGTTGCATTGGGTTCTAGTATGAACTTACCCATGGGAGGCATTACGTCTAGCATATCTCCTTCTTTCACATTCCTATTCAAGTATGTGCTCATTCGTCCATTCTCTACCTCTTTTACTGCAATAGTTATCTGCTCACCAGAAATTGGGCTACTGCACATAGAATATGATCTGCGTACCTCTTCCCCATTTATCACTATGCTAAAGGTAAGGTATTGACCCGCTTTATAGTGGTACTGAGACGTCATAAGTGATGGGACGTCAAAAGTGATGCTTACTGCATCATTGGTTTCTCTTGTAACGTTAGAAACGGGTATAGCGTAAAATCCTGCTGGCATCTTATTTTTTTGTTAATTGTTCTAGTATCTCAACTGCGTTTGTAGCTGCACCTTTGCGTAAGTTGTCTGCTACTACCCACATATTTAGTGTATTTGGTTGGGACTCGTCTCTTCTTATTCTACCCACCATTACGGTGTCTTTTCCCTGAGCATTTATCGGCATAGGATATAGGTTGTTGGCTATATCATCTTCTACATCTACTCCCTCGGTCCTTTGCAGTAGTGACGTAATATCGGCCATGTTAAATTCGTTTTCAAATGCAACGTTAATCGATTCAGAATGGCCACCAACTACGGGTATTCGAACTGCCGTAGCTGTAACAGGAAGATCGGGTACGCCAAGTATTTTTCTGGTTTCGTGTACCAGTTTCATTTCCTCTTTTGTATATCCATTGTCTAAAAATTCATCACAATGGGGTATGCAATTTTTATCTATCGGATATGCGTAGACCATCTCGTGTGACTCCCCGTTTCTTCGCTCTTGCTCCATCTGTTCTACTGCCGCTTTTCCCGTTCCGGTAATGCTCTGGTAGGTAGATACAACTAACCGCTTAATCCCAAACGCTTTGTGCAATGGAGCCAATGCCATGACCAACTGTATCGTACTGCAGTTTGGGTTGGCAATGATCTTATTATCTGGCCCTATACTGTCTAGGTTTATCTGTGGTACAACAAGCGGACAGTTGTCGTCCATTCGCCAAGCTGAGGAATTATCAATAACCACAATTCCCTTTGCGGCAAATTTTGGGGCCCACTCCACTGATACAGATCCTCCTGCAGAAAAAAGTGCATAGTCCACGTCTTTTTCTACAGCATCTTCTAGTAAGCATACATCATAAAGAGTGCCTCTATAAGCCACTTTCGTTCCTAAAGAAGTCTTGCTTGCTACCGGATAAAGATTTTCTATTTCTATACCGCGCTCCTCTAATACTTGAAGCATGGTGCGGCCTACCATTCCCGTAGCTCCAATTATAGCTATATTCATACTGTTTGGGGCTCTTTGGTCAGGTTTAGGGTTCTGCTAGAATGTTCTGCTTGTGCTCTTAACACCTTTATCATATCACCCATAGTATTTAAGTACATAGATTGGAATCCGTCTGAAAGAGCTTCTTCTGGTTCATTGTGCACCTCTATCATCAAGCCGTCTGCTCCAGCAGCTATTGACGCAAGAGACAAGGGGGTCACGAGGCTTCTTTGCCCTGTTCCTTGGCTTGGGTCTGCTATGATGGGTAGGTGGCTTAATTCTTTTACTAATGGGATAGCCGCTATATCCATGGTGTTCCTCACGGAAGTATCAAATGTTCTGATACCTCTTTCGCACAAAATCACATTTTCATTGCCTCCCATTAAGATATACTCTGCTGCCAATAACCACTCGTTTATGGTGCTACTCATTCCCCTTTTCAGTAGGATTGGCTTGTCTACCTTTCCAAGTTCTTTTAAGAAAGAATAGTTTTTTGCATTTCTTGATCCTACCTGAAGAACGTCTGCGTAGGGATATACTTCTTCAATAAGCGTGGTGTCCAGTACTTCAGTCACTATTTTAACCCCGTACTTGTCTGATGCATTTTTTAAAAGCTTAAGCCCTTCTTTTTGTAATCCTTGAAAAGCATATGGGGATGTGCGTGGTTTATATGCACCACCTCTCATAAATTTAACCCCCAAATCTGATACGCCTTTGGCTATTTCATTCAGTTGCTCTTCTGACTCTACTGCACAAGGACCCGCTATGAGACAGAGCTCCTTGGCTCCTACTAGCTCATTACCCACTTTTATCACCGATTTGTGGGCGTGGTGTTGTTTTCCGACTAATTTAAGGTCTGACATTGGTATTGCTTAAAACAGATTGATGCTAATTGAGTTTTGTGTATGTTACAGAAAGTTTGATCGCCCGCTGCGTTGTATCTGTGTTGAGCACGGCACGGTGTGGCACAATTGGAGAATCTGTCGGCACTCTTAAGTAGAAACCCTTAAAATTATCGACCCCTTTAAGCCGATAATCATCTACCAATCTTTGTAGAAATCTATTAAACCGGAAGTCATAACTCTTAGAAGAGGATAAATATGTCCCACCGTAATTTAAGGTTTGACCCAATTGAAAGTCTAACAAATCCTCGAAATATGCGGTCTGCTCAGATACAGAATCTACCGCGTATAACAATAGTCTTGGTGGTTCATTAAAAGTCTCTTCTGTAACAGAACCGTCTTCTAATAAAAATGAAATGTGTGCCTCATTGATGACTATACGATCGTCTCGTTTAATGAAATCATTTAATTCAGGAAACTCTACTTTCACTTTTGTACCGCTCAAGCTTTGCACGTACGTAGTGTTGAAATGCCCAGATCCCGTAAGTTGTTCATTTACTGCAGCACTGGGTGTAGTTTCAAAATAATTTGCTCTTTTAGAATTAACCCCTAACGGTATTGACAGCTCTGTGGAGTCATGAAAAATCACTACCCTCGAGGACGATGTTTTAGTTTCAAACGCGGTTATAAGCCCCGCACCCGAAACCACTTCTCTTGGTACCAGTGCGATCCCTTTAAGAACCGTTTCCAATTCTTCATTATCAATCTTTGCAAGTCCTAAAATGTCAATTCCAAGTTGATTGTCCAACGTCACAATCAATTCGGGTGTTACAGTGAATGTATCTTCTTCAATGATTCGTTCTTTGTTGCTAAAATCAAAACTGCCAGAATACTCACCAATTTTATCCCCTAATATAGGTCTGTATGTATTCTCAACGGTGTCTGGAATACCTTCTCCCATTTTGTAAATATCAAACGTAATTGCTGCATCTGCCTCGCCTAGTAGCAATCTATATGGGCTTCCCCCTACTACTTGATCAATGTCAAATTTTAGTATAAGCTTAGTGGAGTCTGCAACTTTACCTACAGAACCAGAGCCTGTTTCTGTAACTCTTGGGTTAATAATAAGACTGGCCTTACTTTCACCTAAAATGGGGTCATTTACAATGCCGAAAAGGCCCGAAGAAAGTATGTCTGTGCGCGTGGTATCATCTGCAACAGTGCGGCATATAGCTTGCGTAAATATGCTTTTTTCTGCCTTTTCTAACACATCTTTTCCAACTAAATCAAGGCCAATATCTGTGGACTCTTTTTTACATGCCCCAAAAGCGAGCAAAAAGAAAAGGGGCAACAACCCCTTACTTCTTTTATTTATTACTGTATTGTTCACTTCTTTTTATTCAACTTTACCAGCCAACAGCGAATTATAAAAATTCAAATAGTTGTCTGCGATTTTGTCTTCCGTATGGTTAAGTACCGGTTTGCTTGTAGAGTCAATCTTTTGATTTACCTCATCTGAGATGTCGTTGCACTTAACAATAGCATCTGCATGCGCAACCCCTCCCATGTGCATACTTGTGCAATCTGCTTTTGAAAATGGCTGAAGTTCTTCGTCCTCAATATAGTTTAGGCTCGCTTTACGCATAAAGTCTGCACCTAAATCTTCTTTGAAGTCATTTTCATAAACCGAATAAATAACTTTCGCATTCGAAAATACGGGTTCGTCTTTATACAATGTTTTTAGGTATAGCGGAATAAGACTTGTCATCCAACCCTGGCAGTGAATGATATCTGGGTACCAGCCCAATTTTTTTACTGTCTCTAGCGCACCTTTGCAAAAGAAAATCGTTCTCTCATCGTTATCTTCAAAGAAATCTTCGTTCTCATCGTTGTATACAAACTTACGGTGGAAGAAGTCTTCGTTATCTAAAAAATACACCTGCATTTTCGTGTTAGGAATGGATGCTACCTTGATAGTAAGTGGATTGTCGTTGTCATCTATCGTAATGTTCATGCCCGATAAGCGAACCACCTCATGAAGTCTGTTTCTGCGTTCATTGATCACTCCGAAACGAGGAACGAGTATGCGAACTTCATTATCCTTTTCCTGAATTTTTTGTGGTAAATATCGTGCGATTTCTGCCAATGGAGTATCCCCATCTAAAAACGGTCTCATCTCTGAGGAGATAAATAGAATTTTTTTTCTTTCTTGTGTATTATCCATGGAACGTCTTAATGTTTTACAATTGCAAAGATACTGCGGTGTATATTGATAATAATCACCCGCAGCTATTGTATTTGTAGTATTTTTATCGTATATATATGCATGTAATAAAGACATCTGAAACGCTAATAAAGCACCTAAACGCTTTACGCAAGAATAATCCAGTAGTCACGATAGGGTTTGTCCCTACAATGGGAGCCTTGCATGCAGGCCACGCTTCCCTAATAAATACGAGTGTCGCAGAAAACACTGTAACGGTGTGCAGCATATTTGTAAACCCCACTCAGTTTGGAGAAGCTGCAGACCTAGAAACGTACCCCAAACCTATAGAAAATGACATAGAATTACTCGTTGAACAGGGGTGCGACATTCTATTTTTGCCAGATTATGAGGACATATACCCAGACACTTACCAACAGCAAGAGTTTCCCATAGATGGACTAGACCATAAGATTGAGGGGTTAAGTCGGCCTGGGCACTTTCAAGGCGTTTGCAACGTCTTACATCGCTTTTTTATGCTTCTATCGCCCACCAGGGCATATTTTGGTCAAAAAGACTTTCAGCAAACCGTAGTGGCTCAGAGACTGGCAGCAATAACCAACTCCTCTGTGGAAATACGCATAACACCCATTTATCGAGAACCTCATGGGTTGGCCATGAGCTCACGAAATATTCGACTAAGTAAAAAGGGACGGCAAAACGCGGCATTTATATACCGCGCAATATCACAAGCAAAAGAAGATGTGAAAGAGATGGAGCTGCACGAAGCTATTGCCAAAGCAACGCAATTTATCAAAGCACAGAAAGGAGCACATATTGACTACTTGCTAGCTGTTGATACAGCAACACTAGATCCGGTTCAAACATTGGACTCGGCAAACGAAATAGCCCTACTTACCGTGGTAGAATACGAAGGGGTAAGACTTTTGGATAATATTTATCTCAAATAGAAAGCATAAAAAAGCCCTCCGCTGATGCGAAAGGCTTTTTTTAGTTGCGGGAACAGGACTCGAACCTGTGACCTTCGGGTTATGAGCCCGACGAGCTACCACTGCTCCATCCCGCGATAATTGACTGCAAAGATAGGTCTATTATCTCCCTTACCAAACATTCATTTGGGAAAAAATGATATAAAAACACCAACATAAAAAAGGGCTGCACTAATAAGCGCAGCCCTTTTTGAATTCTTGAAAGAAGTACGTATTACTTGCTTACTACAAATCGAGCAACACCTACTTGCTCACCAGCTACAAGCTTAATGATATAAGTACCGTTATTTAGGTTTGCAACAGAAAGGTTGTTGTTGTTTAGTGTACCTGCAGCCATTTCGCCACCGAGTATACTATACACAACAAAGCTTTCCCACTTAGTACTACCTACTACTGTAAGATTGTCGCTTGCTGGGTTAGGATATACGCTAGTTTGTATAGACACGTTTCTTACGCTTGTCATGTTTACCCACTCCGAGATATCACTTGAATCTCTAGGGAATAACTGGTATCCTTCATTATATGGAGCTGAACCATCAAACTGACCACCAAGACCAACTATATTCATTGTATCAAACTCGATTGTTTTTCCGGCTATACCTTTTGTATCGCCATCTATTCTTACAGCAAAGGTATCGGTACCGTTTGTAATATCTATGTTACCGTTATTTGGCCAAACTTTGTCAGCAGTATCTGCAACCCAAACTTTAGTAAATTTAACAAGATCAGACTCTGTATCTTCAGATAAAGAAGTAACATCTGTAGGATCGTTAATAGCGTTTCCAGTACTTACTACTGTAATAGAGTCAGCAGCTATTTGCGTAAGACCTCGGAAGAAATCTAATGTACCTTTAACAGTAACTTCGTCTCCTTCTTTTACCACGTAGTCCAAACCTCTAGCAAATACACCAACACCGTCGGTAGCATCTATAAGAGTAAATGCAGCGTTAGTTTTAGTAAGGTCATCTCCACCTTGGTAATCTATACCGTAAACGATACCCGTTACCTCATAAAGTGTATCTAAATTGACTGGAGAGAAATCTGCATCTAAACCTACGATGTCTGCAATGTCTGCAACATTGTAAACCAACACAGGGTCTCTAGAGAAGTATATGTTATCTAAGAACAAAGTAGCTCCACCTGCTGGCGCGGCAGCAAATACTAATTGAGAAATATTAGCTCTAGTTGTTAGATTCGTAAAATCACTAATATCAATTGTATGGTTTGTCCAAGTGCTTTGTGCTGGCATGTCAAAAGTAAGTTCGTGTTCAACATCATCTCCGCCTTGAAAAGCATTGTCAGGACCAAAATCTACCAATTTAATTCTATAACTCGTTGCATTAGGAGTCCAAGCATCAAACGTGAAGTAGTTCATTCCGCTAGCGTCTATTGAATTACCGCCTGTCGTTTCTATACCAACAAAATTTAAATCAGTATATCGTTTAATATCGTTTCCAGCTGCAGTAGTATCTGTAAGTGTAGCCGCAGACCATCCTGTTCTCCAAGTGGTAACCGCAACATCTGTGTATACATTACTAAAGAGAGAGATAACATCTACTTGGTCTGCAGTAGGATCTGCTGCAGCCGTAGAAGGCTCAGTCGCAACTGGTGGATGACAATCTGAAGAATGCTTTCCAAGATTAGTCCAGTCTTCATTTGCTTTTACTACCCACTCGCTGTTCATGGCATCAGTACCTCTTGAGATGGTCCAATCAGAATTACCACCATAGGCAGGCTTTCTAACTAGAACTCTATCTTTTGTTGCAGCAGTTACACCAGCTACATCCCATCCGCCTGATGGTCTACCTTGCCAATCTCCTAAGACATCTACCACGGTAAAATTAGCCATCTCATAACGGTCTGTATCTCCATCTGCATCTAAGTCTGTGAATGTCCCTCCTTTTACCAACTTATAACCGTCGTCGCCATTACTTAAAAACTCATGCGTGAAGCTTGCGGCATTTACTATCGCTGCGTCTGCATCTTTATCACATATTATATACGTTGTGTTAGGTGAAATAGAGTCCGTGCTTCGTAAATTAAGCCAAAACTCATAAAAGCCTATAGAATCTACGGCGTTCCCAGTATTGGCTAATGCATAACCAGACAAATGTATTGTAGAATTCGTTGGATTATAAAGCTCTAAGTATTTGTTGCTACCTGACCCTTCAGCGTACTCACTGATAACTAGGTCTGTACATTGTGCGTTCGCTGCGAAGCCGAACAATACAAAAGATAATAAAGTGTAAAGTTTTTTCATTTTGCTTTTTTTTAAGGTTTTAGTTTTCACAAAGGTATCTATCTTTAGCATTCTTCATAAATACTGTTTATAAAAATCACATATTTTACCTAAAATTTGTAGCCATGGCAAAGCGTTTTATTTTCTCTCTATCCCTATTGATGGTTGCTCTTGTGGTAACCATCGCCTACCATTATTACAAACCAACTCCACCGCTCAATGACACCATAGAGTATCAATACGCAGCAGACAACTTGCTGAAAAACAATATTTTGTATGGAGGAAACTCCAACCAACCCGTAGACTATAGATTGTATAGTAAGCGTACGTTAGGCTACCCTATTTTTCTGCTTTTTCAACAGCAAAACGAGCACCTAATTCTTGTATCCACAGTGCTTTTATATGTCTTAATATTTTTTTTGGGATTGCACATATTAAATCTGTTTATCCGAAAAAAAGCGGCTTTTTTGAGTTACATACTCTTGTTTCTATTTCACATTGCCCTTGCCATGCACACCACATTACAAATGGCAGACCTTTTGGTGACTGCTGCTGTTACCAGCATAATACTTGTATACTACAGCCCCAATACCACCACATATCAGAAAACCATTTACATCTCTCTATTGTGGGGGTTGGGGCTATTCCTGAAACCTGTGTTTTTACCCAGTCTTTTTCTTATACCCGTTATACTCATTTACCTCAAAAGGGCCACCGCTAAGTGGCACTACTGGTTACTCGTACCTCTGGCGGTGTGGGCTATGGGTTGTACGGTAAATTATTCTAGTTCTGGCGTGTTTGAATACAGTTCGATATCTACCATCAACCTGGGCCAATACAATGCTAAGCTAATGGTGGCTAATGTAGACGGAGTAGATGCCGCAAGCGACTTTACCCACTCCGAGGCCTTTAGCGTTCCAAGAACACTGCCGCAATACATTAATTACAAAAAAGATGTTCGCAAAGAGGCTATAAATGCCATACGAAGCAATCCTTTGGCCTATGCTAAAGTACATCTTGCTGGAATGATAAAAATGGTTTTAGACCCGGGCAGATTTGAAATCTATACCTTCTTTGGAATGAATGACCACAAGGTAAGCCTTACCGAATTGCTTTACAGCGGGGATTGGGATAGGATAGGGGAGGTAATGAGCAAAAACAAAGTTGTACTCTTTGCTTTTTTAGCACTTCTTTTTGTAAGCATGGTTAAGTTAGTGTTGGTGTGCTTCTCCCTGAGTCGCATGAAACAAACATTCTTCATGTTACTTCTGATAACCTACTTTGTTATAATAACAGGGCCCGTAGGAGCAGCTCGGTTTATGTTGCCGGTTAGCATTTTGTATTTGGTTTTGGCCGCTATTGGAACACAACATATTCTAGCATTTTTCCAGAAACGTTCTAAACGCTAAGACGTTTTCACCAAACTTCTTTTGGGTTATTTCTTTGAGTCTGTCCGCATGCTCCAGTGCATATGTATTGTAATGTGCCCACGACTCTAGTTTGTATTGTACCGCATACGAATTGTGCTTTCTATCCTTGGGGTCTTCTATCACTTTAAAAATATCATGTCCCATAAAAAGACCAGTGTCTAGCACTTCTGGAATATGTTCTTCTTTTAACCATTGAATAACTGAAGTCTCCATGGCTGGATTAATGCTAAGGGTAACGTTGTATATGATCATGCTCTTGGGTGAAACTGTTCTATTATCGTTTTAAGGTACGCCTTGTCTAAATGGGTGTAAATCTCTGTGGTAGTGATGCTTTCGTGCCCGAGCATCTGCTGCACTGCACGCAAGTCTGCACCCGCCTCTATTAGCACTGTTGCAAATGAATGTCTGAGCGTATGGGGACTCACACTCTTGCTAATACCCGCCTTCTCTGCCAATTTTTTTATGAGCTTAAAAACATGAACCCTACTTATACTGTTGCCTCTCTGGTTTAGTATTAGGGTATTTTGTGACGCTTTAGTCTCTACATGCCTGCGGTAATATTCCAAGTAATATTTTACTTGGCGAATGGTCTTGCCACCAATGGGTACCAGTCTTTCCTTGTCACCCTTTCCCATCACTCGAATGAAACCATCTTCAAAATAAAGGTTATTTATTTTCAAGCCGGTGAGCTCAGAAACCCGTAGTCCGCAGCCATACATAAGCATCATAATTGTTTTGTCTCTTTCTCCGGCTATTTTAGATAAATCTATGGCTGCTATCATTTCGGAAATCTCGCTATGGCTCAGCACCTCTGGCAGTTTTTTGGGTAGCTTCGGGGTAAGAATAAATTGCATGGGGTTGGCTTCCAGCTCTCCCTCTATAATCAGATGCTTATAAAACGATTTTAAACCTGAAACAATGCGTGCAATGCTACGGCCACTTAGGTGTACATCATACAATTCTTGTATGAACGCTGATATCTCTTCAGAAGAGATTTTTTTTAGGTTTTTACCCTCTGTAAAGGCAATAAGTTTGTAAATATCAGAACGATACGCCGCTAAGGTGTTTTTACTGAGCGACCGATCTACCGAAAGGGTTGTTTCAAACTCTACAAGCAGTTTGCGGTTGTCTGCGTTTATTTCAATTTCACCTCTGTACACTGAGCAACCTCTCTATTCTCCTCGTCGTTGTAATTAATGAAGACAGCAATGCTTGCCTCGTCCACATCAACATCGCTTGGTATAATTATTTGCCATCCTTTTTCTACTCTAAGCCCTCGGCTTGTTTCGCTAATTTCACCAGGAAGAAGCGGGGTTCCGTTGTACGGTGTATATGCCTTTCTTACAACGTGTTTGTGTTTGTATTCTTTGTCTGTACCCCCAGAATAGTACTGCGGGTGTTTGATGTTGTCTTCTAACAGCATCAAGGTCACAAACGGATCTGAATCCGTAGCAGCCGTAAATATAAAATTGCTGTTGACATTGAAGGTGGAGTCGTTTACTTGATCAATAACTACCTCAATGTTAACATCTGATTTTTCTCCTTCAAACGAGTTGCTTCTATTTTCCCATGTGTTGAACGAAATGTCCCTTTTGGTTTCTCCATCAAATATTTTCCTGTTCACACCTCCCGCTGGCAAACTTGCAAACTGATAAATGTTTGCTCCAATGTTCTGAGCCACTTCGGTTCTTGGATCTATATAATCTGGAAAGGGGAAGGTCAACGCACGAAAACCTGTAGGATATAAACCCAAAATTACCACTTTGTTTGTTGTGGCGTTGGCACTTATTTCACTGGCAGCAGCGGCGGCACTTGGACAGTTTACACACTTTACACCTGTAATATCTTCTATAAGAACCCCCCTAAATTGAGCTTCTGGTATATCGCCTGAAGCTAAAACATACGCTGTATCTATAAGGATTAGCGTCGAATCCTCACCGAAAATAATTGGCGGGACTGATTCTTTGCATGCTGACCATGCGGCAACAACTACGATTAGTGCAATTAACTTCTTCATGTTCTTCAAATTTACTTTTTTGTTCGTAAATATACATCTAAGTTTTTGAGCTCCTTCTTGGTAACCTCCCTAAAAGTAGCTATCGGAATGCCTTTTTTGGTGAACGTGTGAAACATAACCCTATCAAGCTTAATCACCTCGTTGTCAATGGATTCAAACATTCTTCGAATCACCCTATTCTTACCTGAATGTATTTCTATGCCATACCGAAAAGACTCGTCTTCGTTCAATTCCACAATTTTGTCAAATTTCGTTAAACCATCTTCCAACTCAATACCGTCTACCATTTGATTTAGCTCTAATTGGCTTAGTTGGTTTTTCACTTTAGCCTTGTACACCTTATTTATTTTTTTGGTAGGGTGTAACAAGTTTTGTGTCAGCGTGCCATCATTTGTCATTAAAATTATACCCGTGGTGTTTCTATCTAGTCTTCCGACAGGATACAAGTGCTGGTACTTATCTGGCAACAAGTCCATAATTGATCTTCTTCCTTTCTCATCGTTTCGTGTAGAAATACAGTTTCTTGGCTTATTTACCAGTACATATAGCTTTTCTCCCGTGGAGATTAACTCGTTGTCTACCTTTACTTTATCCTCAAGTGTTACCTTTGTACCTAAACTTGTAATGACTTTGCCATTCACACGCACCTTTCCATCCGCAATGAGCTTATCGGCAGCTCTACGGCTACAAACTCCAGCATTGCTAATATACTTATTAAGCCTTATTGGCTCGGCACCTGCAGAACTTTCTTCTTCACTTGGGCGTCTTGGTTCTTTCATACGTAATCTTTTATCGTAATTTTTGCAAAATAATACCGTTATAACTTATAAGCACTAACCGCTTGAGACATATATTTTTCATACCATTGTTACTCGTCACGTTACTTTCAACCGGAGTAAACTCAGAACCACATATTCTTAGGGCATGTATGAACTTTACAGACTCCATTGTAACGGTGACATGGGGCAGACAGACAGACGTTTGTGCTTCTTTTTCGCGATACTCCATATACGGTAGTAAAGAGGGTGCGCCCTTTGTAAAGCTAGACGATGTTCCTACCTTAGACGTTACAGAATACCCTCACAAACTGAAGGACCTCAACACCACATGGCGCTACTACATTACCATAGACTTCCAGTGCGACGGATCGTTGGGCACTAGCGACACTGTTTCAATAGACCTTACTCTGCCAAATACTTTACAAATAGACTCGTTAAGTTACGTCTTATCGTCTCAAAAGATAATAGCCGGCTGGCCAAAAAACCCAAGCATAGACACTAAAAACTACGTTGTGTATGACGGAACCACTGGTAATGGAGACTCTATAGGTACAACAGGAGACACCAGTTATATTGTAACCGATGCACGACCTGGACGCTATCTTGTACGGGTGAGTTCCACAGACAGCTGCAATCTATTCTCTTTATTGTCTACACCACACCAAGTAACCTTTCTTAGGTCTTCCATAGACACCTGCGCACGAGAAATATTTCTTAACTGGGATTTATATGCTGGATGGGCGTCTATTGACAGTCAATCTGTATACGTTTCGAAAGACCGCGGCCTTACATTTTACAAAGACACAACTTTATCTGGCGGCACCAAAACATTCATATTCAACGATTTCGTTTTGGGAGACACCCTACTTTTCTATGTACGCTCATACACTAGAATGGGGCAAGTATCCTCTAGCTCAAATACTAACCTTATTCAAACTAGAGCATTTGTAGCGCCCTCCTATGTCTATTTACAACTTGCCACTGTCGCGGATGAAATTGACAATACAAAAGCCACTACACGCATTGCATGGCAAACAGACAACATACAAGACGTTGCTCGTTTTTCGATTTTATCGGGTCCTAGTTTTTCTAAACCGCTACACATCAAACACTTGCCTACAGAAGTTGGCCGGTTTGACTACCAGTATAACGACCTGTCCGCAGACGCAAAGCAACGGTCATACGCTTATAAAGTAAACGCTTTAGACCAGTGCAATGACACTATTCAATCTTCAGAAATAAGCAACACCATACACCTCACTATTGAACCCCAAATTATTCACAATGAGTATGTTAACTGGGATGTTGGCGTTAAGGAGTACGCACTTCAAAAACACAATGGTTCCACGTGGAACACGTTATTTAAACAAGCGAATCCAATACTCGGTATTGATTTTACAGACAGTGCTGGTTGTTATCACGTAACCGCTTACGAAGAAATAAATAAATTCAACGCGACATCAGCTTCCACATCCAATGTTGTTTGCCTGACAAAACCGCTTAAATACAGCATAACTACAGCTGTTAATACCCAGTCTAACAACAACCGCTTTGTCATTGTGGGAACTGGGATCGACCATTCCAAATCAAGTTACGCTATATACAACCGATGGGGCGAAAAGCTTGTGAATAACCGTACAGATGAGCCCTGGTACGCCTACTATAAAGGGCAGCTAGTGTTGCCGGGTTCTTACCTTTACGTCGTCACACTTGTTGGGCTTCTTGGCGAAAAGCAAACCACTAAAGGAATATTAAATGTTATCAAATAGTATAACCATTCAAACCGATTACTCTGAGGTGCGCCTTGCGCTCAGCGTAGAAATACTCCAAAAAGTAAGCCGCCAACTAAACCTCAAGAAAGGTGTTATATACTACGTGATCAGTGACGCGGAACTATTGGAGGTTAATAAAACCTCATTGAACCACGATTACTACACCGACATTATCACCTTTGACTACGAAGCAGACGAAGACATAGAAGACAACGAGGTTTTAATTAGTTGGGAAAGGGTTGTGGAAAACGCCACAACTGAGGGAAAAACAGCTGAGAATGAACTATACCGGGTATGTTTTCACGGAATGTTGCACCTCGCTGGGTTCAATGATCACACACCGCAACAAAAAATAACGATGAGAGAACAAGAAAATCTATTACTAGACCAGTACTGTTCCACGTGAAACAAATAATATGGAATACGATTTAATTGTAGTAGGAGCGGGGCACGCTGGATGCGAAGCAGCAAACATTGCCGCTAAGCTTGGATCCAAGGTTCTTTTAGTAACCATGAATATGGAGACTATCGCTAAAATGTCATGCAACCCGGCTATGGGTGGCGTTGCAAAAGGACAAATTGTACGCGAAATAGATGCACTAGGAGGGTTGTCGGGTATAGTATCCGACTATAGTATGATGCAGTTTCGCATGCTCAATACATCCAAAGGTCCAGCAATGTGGAGCCCAAGATCACAAAACGACAGAACTATGTTCTCCTTAAAATGGAGAGAGTTGCTCGAGCAAAACTTTAACATCGATTTTATACAAGACTCTGTAAATCAAATGATTATAGAGAAAAATGCAGTAGTAGGTGTGGAAACTACATCTGGCAACACCTACCGCGCCAAATCTGTGGTGCTTACTAGTGGAACCTTTATGAACGGCATAATACATATTGGTAGAAAACAGATGACAGGGGGCAGAATGGGTGATAAAGCTTCCTATGGTATTACAGAGCAACTAGTGTCGTTAGGGTTTGAGGCGGGGCGTATGAAAACCGGAACACCGCCACGTGTAGATGGACGTACTATTGACTATTCCAAAATGGAAGAACAAGCAGGAGATAAAGACCCGCAATGTTTTTCATTCCGTAAACCAACCACCATTCAGAAACAACACTCTTGTCACATAACCTATACAAACGAACAAGTACACGATACCCTAAGAAGCGCATTTGCCGATAGCCCCCTATTCAACGGAGCTATACAAGGTGTTGGTCCTCGATACTGCCCCTCTGTAGAGGATAAAGTAAATCGGTTTGCTGAACGTACGCGCCATCAAATATTTGTAGAACCAGAAGGTTGGAACACCTATGAAACCTATATCAATGGATTTAGCACTTCTCTACCTCAAGAAATTCAATACAAAGCATTAAGACAGATTAATGGATTTGAAAACGCTAAAATTTTTAGACCCGGATACGCTATTGAATATGACTTTTTTTATCCTACACAACTAAAATTGAACCTAGAAACTAAAGGGATAAAAAACCTATTCTTTGCAGGTCAAATAAATGGAACAACAGGGTACGAAGAAGCAGCGTGCCAAGGGTTGATGGCTGGAATAAACGCACATAACAACATCAACAATAGCGAACCCTTCGTTCTTCGCCGCAGCGACGCATACATTGGCGTGTTGATAGATGACCTCGTAAACAAAGGCACCAAAGAACCCTACAGAATGTTTACAAGCAGAGCGGAATATCGCATACTGTTAAGACAAGATAACGCAGACCTGAGACTTATGCCGCTGGCCGCAAAGCTTGGAACAATAAGCTCAGCAGAGTTTGACACTCTCCAAAATAAGGCAAACAACATATCGTCTGTAAATAAAATTATTAGTAAAAAAACAGTCACACCAAACGATGCAAATCCAATATTAACTAAGTACGGTACGGCAGAAATACCCCAAAACTACCTTATAGATAAAGTACTTTCAAGACCACAAATAAACTATAAACAATTACTAGAGATAAACTCTATAAAACTCTTACTATCAGACTTTAATGATGCTGAAATAGAGCAAGCTGAAATTCAACTAAAATATAGAGGATACATACAAACCGAACAAGAAAACGTAGAAAAACTTATTCGATTAGAGAAACTTAAAATTGATCAAACTTTTGATTTCGAAACCATTAAATCTCTTTCTTTGGAAGCCCGCGATAAACTCAACCAAATAAAACCAGAAAATATTGGACAAGCCTCTAGAATAAGCGGTGTAAGTCCTGCTGATATATCTGTATTATTAGTACATTTCGGCCGGTAAATGAAGTACTTTATTATCCTTTCTTTTCTCTTTGCAAGTTGTGCATCTATACAACCTTTATCTGGCGGGGATAAAGATGAGCTACCTCCTGATGTAATAAACACCTCTATTGATAGTGCAGCTACACATGTAACTACCACTATATTTTACTTTGATTTTAACGAGTATGTACAACTGAAACAAGCAGCTGATAAGTTACTCATATCTCCAAACCAAAGTAAACCCCCCACAATCACGGTAAAAAAGAAAAGACTATCTATTGAGTTAAATGACGACCTTATACCAAATACTACATACACTTTTCAATTTAACGGTGCGATAACCGACATCAACGAAAACAATCCGCTTTCTGATTACAACTTTATATTTTCAACCGGTAGTTATCTAGACTCTGCAGCCTATAATGGCGTTGTTATTAATTATATAACCAAAGATCCCTGTATTGAATGTAATGTGCATCTTTACGATAATTATACAGACACCACACTACTTAAAGTGAAACCAAGTTACTTAACACGGACTGACAAAACAGGTGCTTTTTCTTTTCATAATTTACCCAACAAGCTGTTTACATCTTTAGCACTGAGCGATGACAATAACAACCTTTATTTTGAAAACAATGAACTAATATCAATACCTAAAAAAAGACATACAGACACTACTAATAATGACTCTTTATATGTCTTTATTAATAAAAATACCGATAACTTTAAACTAGATTTTCGTGAACAGAAAACGCCCGGAGTTTATCAGTTTATATCAAATAAGCCGCTTATAACTGACACCCTTTTAACGTTATTCAATAAACAACCAGTATCGTTTAATCTATCTCATACAAAAGATACTATTACTATTATATACACCCAACTATTAGACACGCTTCCATTATCTATTATTGTAGCGTCGGACACCTTTAACTTTAAAAATATACTAACCCCTTCTAAATATAAATACACCCTTAAACCCACTATACAGTCATCAGCTAAGAAACTTTTAGTACGAACTAAAACTCCTATATTATCACTAGATACTTCTAAAATAAAACTTCTATTAGACTCTATAAATTCTCCTTTTACAGTATCTTTTATCGATACATTTTCCTTTTATATTAATACTAACACATATTATAATAATGCTATAATACACTTAAAAACAGGTGCAATTACAGATATTTATAAAAAGAGTAATACTAGCGATACGTTAACTTGTAACTATAAAAACAAAGACCTTACACACCTAAAGTTAACTATTAATACAACTAGTAATATAACTTACATTCTGCATATATTAAACAACAATAAAATTATAAAAAAGGCTCGGTTTAATGGTTCTAAAGTATTGACATTTAATAAATTACAACCATCTACTTACCAGGTTATAATTTATTCCGATAGTAATAATAATGGTATATGGGACACCGGAAATGTGTTCACTTTAACACCTCCAGAATCTGTAACACTAACTAAAGAGTTTGAACTGCGTCAAAATTGGGATAAAGATCTGATAATCAATATTAAATAGGTTTATCAACACACTTAATAACACCGTATGTTATAAGGTAGGTATAAGTCATAAATAATTCCTCTTAAAAATGATATACACGAAACTGATAATTTAACACAGTCTTCATACACATAAAACTGTATCTATATACACAATTGCTTTATCCACAAAACTATGGTATAAGTCTAATTAACATTAGTACTCTAATTTGTTAATTTATTCATTAGTAATAGAATATAATTAACTAGTATGTTAATTTCATGTTATTAACCGTAATTCATAATTTATTTACCACCGAATCCACAGACACTTATATTACTACTATTATATCTTTATAAATTCTTTTTAAAAGTAAATAAGAAAGTGGATAGAGTGATTTTGGAATGTTTTGATTGATGGTAAACGTTCAGATTGTTTTTCTTTGCAACAGAGAAAATGAAGGATCAAATAGATAATCTAATTCAGCAATCAAAGAAACACACAATTACTACAAAAGAAGAATTGGAAAATTTCCGATTAAAGTTTCTAGTAAAAAAAGGATTAGTGAATGAGTTGTTTCAAGAATTTAAATCACTAGTTGGTGAGGAAAAAAAGATTTGGGGTAAAGAGGTAAATATTGCAAAACAAAAAATAGAAGCAATTTTTAATGAAGCTCAATTAAAATTAAGTACCGATGATTCTTCAATACTAGAAGAACAAGACTTACCTGGCTATTTTTCGAATTTAGGTAGTAGGCATCCTATAAGTTTTGTAGTAGATGAGATGAGTTTAATTTTTGAGCGATTAGGTTTTTCAGTTGCTACTGGTCCTGAAGTGGAAGATGACTGGCATAATTTTTCTGCATTAAATTTTCCGTACAATCACCCAGCCCGTGATATGCAGGATACTTTTTTTGTAGGAGAAGATATTGCGCTTAGAACACATACATCATCAGTACAGGTAAGATTAATGGAAAAAGGTGAATTACCAATAAGAAGTATAATGCCGGGCCGGGTTTATAGAAACGAGGCTATTTCAGCCCGTTCTAACTGTTTTTTTCACCAAGTTGAGGGTTTATATATTGATAAAGGAGTTTCTTTCTCAGATCTAAAACAAACACTATATAATTTCGTTCAAGAATTTTTTGGGGCGAATACAAGGGTTAGGTTTAGAGCTTCTTATTTTCCATTTACAGAACCAAGTGCAGAAATGGATATTTATCTAGGTATTGAAACAGAATCAGACGCCAGATTAACTAAAGGAACTGGATGGTTAGAAATACTAGGGTGCGGAATGGTGGATCCTAATGTTTTAGAAAATTGTAATATTGATAGTAAAGAATACAGTGGTTTTGCTTTTGGTCTTGGTGTAGATCGAATAGCAATGCTTAAATATGGTGTAAAAGATTTACGTACTTTTTTTAATAGTGACAAGCGATTTTTAGATCAGTTTGTAAACCTATAAACAGATAGAGGTTTTAAGTTTACTTATTTTAATTTTGATTAAACAAGGCACGTTCCATAGAGTCAATGCGTTGTTGATCTTTTTGTAACATAACATCTACAGCTTCTATTTCAGAAGAAAGAACAGCGTTATTTTCAATTTCTTCTGATTTGTTATTTTTAGGTGTACAAGCAAATGCGAGACATATCACTAGGGCGTATTTCATAGAAGCAAAATAAGAATACAAAAAGCACAAAAACACTATAACAAAAAAAAGGTTGCTCTATGAGCAACCTTTTTTAATAACTAAAACAGCTAATTACATAGCTTCTTCAGTAGCTTCTTCAGCAGCTTCCTCAGCAACTTCTTCAGTAGCTTCTGTAGCTTCTTCTGTAGCTTCTTCAGTCACTTCTTCTGTAGCTTCAGTAGAGTCAACTGTTTCGTCAACCATAGCTTCAGCCTCAGCTGCAGCTTCTTCAACATTTTCTGTTTCTGCATCTTTAGTTTCAGCAGCGTTGTTACAAGCTACAAAACCTAAAGAAACAATAGCGAATAGAGCAATAATTTTTTTCATTTTACGTAAAATTTTAATTGTTAAATATTTAAGCCGCGAATATAAATAATATTATCAACTATTTTTTTCTGAAATAAATACGCACCGGTATACCGCTAAAATCGTAATTAGCTCGCAGTTTATTTTCTAAGAAACGTTTGTAACTATCACCTATATATTGTGGTAGGTTACAGAAGAACGCAAAGCTGGG
This sequence comes from uncultured Bacteroidota bacterium, assembly GCA_913054375.1. Classification (GTDB taxonomy): domain Bacteria; phylum Bacteroidota; class Bacteroidia; order NS11-12g; family UBA9320; genus UBA9320. The sequence continues at coordinate 23,500 of CAJXIQ010000001.1, read as the reverse complement.
ACACTGTGTTGGTAGTTGTGTTACATATTTTATTTTTATGTATTTTCCTTTTAGCGATGGTGGCGGCTGTCTCTCTATTATAGGTAAGAAGAAGTCGTTTAGCTTAGATGTGGTTAATCGTGTTTTCATAGAGGCATGAACTTTCATAAGTTCATCGAGTGCTTTAAGTACTCTTTTTTTAGTAAGTGCAGATACAAAAAGAATAGGTACATCTACAAATGGAGCAATTTTAGACTTCACTAACGCTTCGTACTCTTTAGCGGTGTGGGTGTCTTTTTCAACAAGGTCCCATTTGTTTATAATTATGACAACTCCCTTTCCATTCTTTTGAGCAAGACTAAAAAGATTCATATCTTGAGCTTCCAGACCGCGTGTAGCATCTACTACCAGAGCCACAACATCTACATTTTCGATAGCTCGTATGCTACGCATTACCGAGTAAAACTCTATATCTTCACTTACTTTACTTTTCTTGCGCACACCAGCAGTATCTACAAGGTATAGGTCATTATTGAAAGCTTTGTATCTTACAAAAAGGGTGTCTCGTGTGGTACCCGGCACATCGGTTACAATATTTCTTTCCTCTCCAAGCAACGTGTTGCAAATAGTAGATTTACCCGCATTTGGCCTACCAACAAAAGCAATTTTTGGTATGTCGTCATCTAGCTCAAGGTCTCCCTCTGGCAATAAGCTTACTAATTCATCTAACAACTCACCCGTACCACTCCCCGTAAGAGAAGATATGGGGTATATCATATCTACACCCATAGTGTAATAGGAGTTAGACATAAACATACGTTCATCGTTGTCAGCCTTATTGGCTACTAAAAGATAAGGTTTGTTGCTTTCTCTTACGATTCTAAAGAAAGCAATATCTAGATCGTTGGGGTCTAGAACAGAGTCTACCATAAAGAGCAATACATCTGCTTCCCCAATAGCTAATTCTACTTGTTCACGTATGTGAGCCTCAAATATATCTGTACTGTCTTTTACGTATCCACCGGTATCTATTACCGTAAACTCTTTCCCGATCCAGTCACTTTTGCCGTAATGCCTATCACGCGTTACGCCACTCACGTTGTCCACTATGGCTTTTCGCTCGCCTATTAGTCTGTTAAAAAGGGTAGATTTTCCTACGTTGGGTCTTCCAACTATCGCTACTATTCCTGCCATTTTATAATGTCTTTTTTAATAATGCTATGTTTCTGCTATCCGCAGCCTGTGTCGTATTTTGTATAAAAACCCTACTAAGAATAATGCTTTACGACACCGCAAAGGTAGGTTAAAAGTATACGCGTAGTTATTTCTTAAGATAACCAAAGCGTTGCAACTGTTGCTCATCGCTACGCCAGTCCTTTTTCACTTTTATGGTGAGAGACAGGAATATTTTCTTTTTAATGAAATCTTCTATTCTTTTTCGAGAAGCGATACCGAGATTTTTAATTGCCGAACCCCCTCGACCAAGTAAAATTCCTTTTTGTGAATCTCGCTCTACATTTATTGTTGCGTAGATCTCGTCTAGTTTTTCTTTCTCGTTGTACTCTGTCACATTTACTTCTACACTGTAGGGTATTTCTTTTTTGAACTGCGTAAGAATTTGCTCACGTATCATTTCACTTACAAGAAAACGAACATTTTCATCGCTAATACTGTCTGTATCATAAAAAGCAGGGTGTTCAGGAGCAAGTCCAACAAGTGTTTTTATAATACCGTCTATATTAAAATTTTCTAATGCACTAGCCGCATATACATGTTCTGTGCTTAAGTATTCTTTAACTACGGTAATATCTGCTTGTAGCTTGTCTTGGTTTGCCACTAAATCTGCCTTATTCATGACCACAACTAGCGGGCATTTTATTCTGTTTTTATATGCTTCAAACTGCTCTATTTTAGGATATTGCCCGTCTAAGATCAGAAGCACGGCATCTGCATCTTCAAGCGATTCGTTCACTGCGCCCATCATTGCCTCTTGGAGGCGATAAGCAGATTCTTCTATAATGCCAGGCGTATCGCTAAATACAAGTTGGTACCCCTCTCCGTTTAGTATTCCTTTTATTCGGTGACGCGTAGTTTGTGCCTTTGGGTTGGTAATCACAAGATCTTCGCCCAAAGCTGCGTTTAGAAAAGTAGACTTTCCTGCGTTGGGTAGACCAAGTATCGTTATGAATGCTGATTTGAACATTAGGGCAAAGGTATGCTCACAAGTTTAAAACTTAGTTCAAGTCCAAATTTAAGTTTAGTATTAGCACTGAACCTATAAGGTTTCAGCGTAAGTTTTGTAGATCAAAGAAATGTAAGCACACAAATCACCTAAAAAAATCATAGAGAGAACCCCCAAACAAAACCATCAGGCTTGGACAAGTTTTCCGTAGGGTATTTTTGCTAAGTATTGGACCTCTAATGTATAATGCCCAAAGTCAGAAGTTACCCTACCTTTTATCAAGTAAACGCCTCGCCCTTTAAATTTGTACCGTCTTGCGATAAGTGGAAAATGAACACTATCAAAAAATTGTCCGTCCATGTCCATCCATGTCCCAAAGAACATTTCTTGCTCTATTCTGCCTTTAGTTTTGGTACGTTTAGTATGTACAAGGTAGCCCAACAAGGTAATGTCTTTGTCTAAATTTTGCTCAAAACGGGCACTTACGATGCAGCTTTTTTTATCGTCCTCGTCTATCAAGTCAAAGGGTGAACACATAGGAAACCCTAAGTAGGCTATTTCATCCATAGTGTCTTCGTGCGGCATGCTATCTAATTCGGGGATAGTTACTTTTTGGGTATTGTTAAACTGAGAAAAAAGCGAGGGGTGAGCCGAGCTTTTGCTTATTGCTGCTAGTAGAAAATGCGCTTTCCATAAGAGCCAGTGTTTGGTTTTGTGGGTAAACCGAAAAGCATTGATGCGAATTAATATTACCGTTTGGTCTAGGCTTACGCTTATTCGTTGGGTAAAATCTTCTAGGCTATCAAACAGGCCATTTTTTTCACGGTTGGCCAGTAGAGCATCTACTACTCTTCCCTCTAATCCTGCTACATGTTGAAAACCGATAAAAATATTTTTACCGGCTATTGTAGTGTCAAAATTGCTATGATTTATACACGGTTCTGCTATGTGCGCACCCTTCAGTCTAGCTTCTTGTATGTACTGCTCTGTACGGTAAAACCCGCCAAAATTATTGATCGTAGCCACCATATATTCTAGCGGGAAATATGCTTTTAAGAAAAGACTTTGATAACTTTCTACAGCATAACTAGCCGAGTGCCCTTTGGCAAATGCATAGCTAGCAAAACTCTCTATTTGCGCCCATACTTCTTTGGTGAGCACAGGGTGGTACCCTTTGGCTTTGCAGTTGTTAAAAAAGAATTTTTTTACGGTTTTAAACTCTGTTCGGTCTCTGAATTTCAAACTCATCCCACGCCTCAATACATCAGATTCTTCTAGTGTGAGACCAGCAAAATGGTGAGCAACCTTGAGTACATCCTCTTGGTACACCATTATTCCATAGGTATCGTGTAGTATTTTGGCAAGCACAGGGTGTGTGGCCGCTCTAGCTTCTTTGTTACGGTGACGTTTTATGTATTCAGCCATCATTCCACTGTTGCTCACTCCAGGACGAATAATAGAGCTAGCGGCCACCAACCCTCGGTAGTTGTCTACCCTTAGTTTTCGCATAAGTGCGCGCATAGCGGGACTTTCTACATAAAAGCAGCCCATAGTATCTCCACGACGCAGCAGGTCTTTTATTTTTTCATCTTCTTTGAACCGGGCTATATCATCTATATCAAAAGCGTCTGCATCGGGCTGGTTTTGTTTTATGATGCCAATGGTATCTTTTATTTTCCCCAATCCGCGTTGTCCCAATATATCGTATTTGTATATGCCAACATCTTCAGCTATGTGCATGTCAAAATGTGCGGTAGGAAACCCTTTGGGCGGCATATTGGTAGCACCATAGTATTGGATGGGTCTTTCTGTGATTACGATACCACTGCTGTGTATACTTAGGTGATTCGGAAAACCGTGAATGTACTGGCTGTAGAGAATGCAGAGTTTACCCAGGTGATCGAGGTGTTGCGGCTTATCGGTATGTTGTATGTTTTTTATTTCGTCTGCCGGCAAACCCAACACTTTACCGATTTCGCGTATGACCGATCGAGCTTGGAAGGTAACAAAACTTCCCATCAAAGCGGTATTGGGAAATGTTTCGAATATGTATCGCGTTACATCTTGGCGGTCTCGCCAGCTAAAATCTATATCAAAATCTGGAGGAGACTTTCGACTTGTATTTATGAACCGTTCGAAGTAGAGATCCAATTCTATAGGATCTACATTGGTGATGCGGAGTAGATAAGCTATCAGGCTATTGGCGCCACTTCCTCGGCCTACGTAGAAGTATCCTTGTTTGCGGGCATAGGTTACTATGTTGTGATTTATGAGAAAATACGGCACAAAGTTGCACTGCTTTATGGTGCTTAACTCTTTGGCTACGCGCTCTTTTATTTCTTGCGATATGGCATTGCCAAACCGGTAAACGAGCCCCTCTTTTGTGAGCTGTTCTAATAACTGGTAGTCTTGTTTTTGAGTTTGGGTGAAGGTCTTTTTGTTGGCTAGTTTTGCCTTATCGTTAAAATCAAAATGTAGGCGGCAATGGGACAATAGATTTTTGGTGTTTTCTAATAAATATTCGTAGTTGCAATACAATTGCAGTATTTTTTTTTGCGAATAAAAAGTGTGGTGAATCTCCCCCTGCTCCTTGGTGGGGAGTTTGCTGAGTAGAGCGTTTTTATCTATAGCCCGTAGCAGCCTGTGAGCGTTAAAATCTCGCTTATTGCGGAAGGTAACAGTGTTTAGAGCCACGTACTTATTGTGTATTTGTGTTTTTGAAGAATGGGCGCCCTTCGCCTGAAAAACAAATAAATCTGTATGGCTTATTCCAATGTATTCGTTGCTTCGCAAAGGTCTGTCAGGTACATTTTTTAATGGATAAACGATGTAGGAATTTTTAAGGATGGGGGCTTTTGGGAATGTACCGCAAGGTGCATTCTTTTTTTGCAGTAAAAATTCAGACAGGTAAAAATTTATATTTTGAAAACCCTCATTATCTCTTGCTATGGCGATGAATTGCTGCTTGTTTCCTATTCTAAAATCGACACCCATTATTACGGGCCAGTTGTTTTTTTGGCACAGCAAAGCGTGATATAAACAGCCAGAGGTACTGTTGATGTCTGTTAGTGCGATCGCACCTACGGTAGAAACAGGTTGGAGAGGTGTGTTTCTATAGGCAATATCAGCCTCATACAACAACTCTTCGGGTGACATTGTCCCGTATTTGAAAGAGTAATATGTATGGCAGTTTAGGTACATTTTACATTAAATTGCTCTGATGAGATCATGCGTTTCGATGAGCGGGTACGACATTGGGTTCTCCACTAAAAGGGTTGCCTCTACCGAGCCCCTTTACTTCTATAGCAACGCTGCGTCTTACGGCATTGGATCCGTAGCGGTCTTTCATAGCATCCATAGCTTGGTATAGATCAATGCTTCTGTCATCATCATTAAAAAGATCTATTTGGTGGCCGCCACCCGCCAAATCACCCAATTTTACTCCCACCAATCGTATCCGAACTCTACGACTGTATAGCGAGTCAAAGAGGTCTTTTGCGTGGCCCATGAGTGTATGGTCAGCTGCAGTATAAGGTATCTTCTTTTGTTTGCTTACTGTCTGAAAGTCGGAGTACCGTAACTTGATGTTTATAGTGGAACATACCCGCTGATCGCGACGCAGTTCGTAGGCCAGTTGCTCTACCATAGCCACTACCATATCTTTGAGTTTGCGGACATCTATAGTGTCTTTCATGAAGGTGCGTTCGGTGCTTATACTCTTTTTTTCATGGTAGGGAATGAGGAGACTATGGTCTATTCCGTTCGCTTTTTGCCACATTATTTTCCCATTTTTCCCAAAAGCTTTTTCGAGCAATTCCAACGGCATTTCTTGCAAGGTGTGTATTTTTTGTACGCCCATACGGCTGAGCATAAAAGCTGTTTTTTTGCCTATCATCGGTATTTTTTTTACAGATAGTGGAGCTAGGAAAGGTTTTTCATTGCCAAAGTCTATTTTCAACTGGTTATCTGGTTTGGCTTCACCGGTAGCTATCTTGCTCACTGTTTTATTTATAGACATACCAAAAGATATGGGCAACCCTGTTTCTTTGGTAATGCGGGTTCGTAGCTCACTAGCTAGCTTGTAGCATCCAAAAAACCGGTCCATTCCCGTAAGGTCCAAGTAAAACTCATCTATACTGCTCTTCTCAACTATAGGGGCGGTTTCGCGTATAATTTCTGTTATCGTTTTGGAGTACTTGGAGTAGGTTCCGGAATTGCCTTTTATTACTATTCCTTGCGGGCAAAGTAGACGGGCCATTTTCATACTCATACCGCTATATACTCCAAAGGTGCGAGCCTCATAACTGCAGCTAGCTACCACACCTCTGTCGCCTACTCCACCTAGCATTACGGGTTTGCCTACGAGCCGCGAATCGATGAGTCGTTCTACAGATACGTAGAAGGTGTCTAGGTCCATGTGTACTATTTGTTTAGGCAATATTATTATCTCTTTTGTTGATTATAATTTAACCACAAAGAAAAATAGAAAGCAAGAGAATGTGGATAAGAGAGAAAGAAAAAAGCAGATTGTAGAGTGCTTCTTTCGTAGAGAAACACTTCGTATCGTGCTTAGTAGTTTGACCTTTAAAGATGTATATAGGGTTAAACTAAGCTAAATGGAATAAAGTCTCCTGGTGCTCCAAATCAACCCGATTCTTAACCGGGCAGCAACTCACCGTTGAAATTTAGCACTATGATTTTCAGGCTAATAAAATCACTAGACATTGGTCGGGATAAGAGCCGGCAGTTAAAATTTCCATTGGAAGCGTTACATCATTTTACGAAGTCGCTTGTACGGATTATTTTTTAGTGACAGCTTTAGTAGGCTTCGCATTTCCTCAGTTTTAGATAAGCAATATCCTACTTCGTGATAGAAAAACAAGAGAAATGATTTATAGCTAAGGATGAAATTATCGGTATTTATTGTTGCAAACATATCCCTAGCTTTTTTGAAATTACCAGAGGATTGGTGGTATTGGGTTTGCATGAGTTTATATACCTCATTGTAGTGTGGCTCACCATAATTGTGGCGCTTCTTTTGTGTTTCTATTTGTTCTATGAGCCACGCCTGAGCTGAAATATTTTTAGTGACAATAGAGATAACCATTGGCTCATAGAAAAGCTGAAACATATTGATTGGATCAACGTATCTTTTGATCGAATAAAAAAAATCTTTGGTATGTACCTGATCCAGTAAGAAGTTTGAAAAATACCTGCCTTTTAAAATGGGGTGCAATGGTTTTATTTCTTTGTTTTTAAGCAGAAATATGGTGGTTGGGGTACAATTTAAGTATGCTTTTGTGTTCAAAAGGCACTTTACAAATATTTTGTTTTTGTAAAGTCTGCTGTTGTGCAATACGCTCAAAAAGGATGAATAATAACCGTCAAACGATGAGTAATCTACAAATATTTCAAATATGCAGGTTCTATAAAAACTAGATTTAGATAGTTTTAAAACCTCTTTTTTTGACAGACTATGCGTACGCAGCAGTATGCCCACAGAATTGCCCAATATGAGCTTTTGCTTGTATCTAAACTTTTCGGGGTTGAGGGATTCTGAATTAAATAAGCGAACCAATTCATCTATTCTGTGGTCAATTATATATTCTCTAATAATGTTAATGAGAGGGAGTAAATAGTCCTCATTTTTTAGCATATTATTTTTTATCAAGGCTATTAGCGACTCTTGATTTGGGGAGAACAGGTATTCATATATTTTCAAACTCGCAGACCAACTTACCTCATAAGGAGATTCTTTTCGAAACTGGTAGTAAGAACTGTACCCAACATAAATACTTAGCGTATTCAAAGTATTTATACGCACCTTTACGGGTGGAGCTAAGCCATACATGCGCCTGAGAGTGTTATAGTTTACGCCATTGCCTGTTTGATCAGAGATTACTTGTGCTAGTTTTTCACAATCCCCACGATTCAGAATTTTAGCTCCAAATTTCTGTTCAACTGCTTCTTTTAAATTAGATTCCACGTATATTCTTATCTTATTAGTATATCAAAAATACTTCTGTTTTCAATTAGACAGAATGAATAAAAAAGCAATTTAGTGTTTTTTACACTGTCGCCAAGCTTCATATACCAATACAGAAGCAGCATTGGCAATATTTAGAGAGCGTGCACCGCTTACCATAGGGATAGATAAGCACAAGTCTGGGTGTTGGTTAGCTAGAGGCTCAGGTAGGCCCACATCTTCTCTTCCAAAATAAAGAAAGTCGTTGGGCTTAAAACGAAATTCAGTATAGGCTTTAGGAGCCTTTTTAGTGGCAAGAAAATGCCTATCGTTAAAAGGGTGTTTGGCCCAGAATTCCTCAATGGTGTCATATTCTACAAAATTGAGATCTGCCCAATAGTCCATTCCTGCACGTTTCACTTTTTCCTCATTTATGGCTTTAAAACCATAGGGTTTAATAAGATGGAGTACGCAACCCGTAGCTACCGCCAATCGACCAATTGTCCCTACGTTGCCGGGCATTCTAGGTTCTAGTAAAACAATGTGAAACATAATGAACGGTAAATGTAAGACCCACAGAGAGACAAAAAAAGAACGAGTGTAAAAGACCTTTTGAATTTTGAGTATCATTGTGTAAGAATGCGAATATTTAAATTGATAGGATTTCTGGGTATAAGCGTACTGTCTTGTGCCCAAAATTATGTAGATGTATTCTACTCGGAGTATACCGCTACACCGCAAAACACGTTCACCAGTTCAGATAGCACTACAGACCTACAAAAACTCAATATTAACCTCACCGTACCCTTAAAACTAAAAAATGGAAACGCAATCATTACTGGAGTTGTCTACGATAGGGTAGATACACGTTTGTGGGAATACACAGAAAAAATGCCTGTTTCTTCCTATATACTTAAGTTAGGAATAAATCTGAAACACTCGGAAAAATGGAGCACAACCGTCCTACTGCTTCCCAAGTTAGCATCGCGTTTTGAGGACAAGGTAGGTCGTCAAGATTTCCAGTTTGGGGCTTTAGGCCTAGCCAAAATGAAGAGGAGTGAGCATTTGACATACAAGTTTGGTGCTTATGCAAATGGAGATAAATTCGGTCCTTTTTTGGTTCCGCTCTTTGGGTTTTATTACAAAAAAGACAAACTAGAAATGGATGTAATAATACCATCGTACGCTAAGATAAACTATAGCATTAGGCCAAAGGTGACGGTGGGTGTAAATTGGAGGGCTACGGTGAAATCCTACAATTTAAACGGCCCCACCATACGTACACCTGCCAATGTTGCACAACCATTTTATATGCATCACTTATCTAATGAGATTGCGGCACACATAGGCTTTGAACCCATAAAAGGGGTTATAGTAAGGGGAGTGGCTGGCTTATCGTTGGGGCGCTCTTTTCAAGTCTATGAGAATGACGACAAGATTGACTTTGGGCTAAGTCTCTTCCGATTTGGAGACGATAGGGTTCAGTTGAATACAGACTACGACAATGGATTACTCTATAGAGCTGAGATTGCTTATAGAGTCTACTTGGATTAGAGGTTGTATAACTAGCAGTTTGGTATGACTGTAGGAGCTATCTAACATCTCTATTTGATACTTTTTACTTAATGTTTTATAAGTGCTTTCATGCGATATAAGTAAGGTATCATTAGGGTTTAGGTGATAAAGTTCCGTTCTTTTTATATCTAAACCCCGTTCTATATTTAGTTTGTTTAAGTAAAATTTATGTGGTTCGTATCCATACTTTTCGTCTAGCAATATTTTAGTATTCGAGCTCAGGTTGGCAACATGCTTCTCATCTTTTAGGTAGTGCGAAATACCATTGGTTTCCCATTCAAAATACTTTTCTTGAGGACTAAAAGCATATTCGTATGCTTTTTGAAAACTTAAAGTAGCCATTATTGATAGTGGAATAATTACCCAAGGCATTCTTTTTGTCTCTCCTTTAATTACTATATGAGCACTTATAGCAATAGCTCCAGCTAGCATAGGAACTACTGGTGCTAGATACCAAAAGTTTTTAGTGCCGCTAGATATTATAAGCAAAAAAACTACTGAGGGGAGAACCCAAAAAGCCCATTTTGGATTAATATTTTTGGCAGCAAACGGTGCCAAAATGATCAATGGAAATGACCACACCCAAAACTCCATTTTATTGTTTTTCATTAAGCCAAAGTAATATCCAAAACCCGCATCTTTGAAAGTTACCTCTGAGGCTGTATTGAAAAACCTAGGGAACAGTTCCCATGTCCATACCAAGTCTAAGTATCCGGATTGTGCTTGTTCTCGTAGAAAGTAGTAGGCAAATACTGGCGTGATCGCGATAAAAAATGCTAAGTAGGTGTGCCCGCTTTTAAGTAGACCCAACATCTTTCGGTCGTATAGTAAGAATAAAATAAGCCCAGGAAGCACCATTCCAATAGCCACACTTTTGCAGAGTATTCCCAAAGTAATGCTTATGCCCGAGAGGTAGATGTACTTAGATTTTAGCGTTGTACTGTAGTGGTAGACGGTATAAAACAGCCACATGCTTAAACAAACAAGCAGAGCCTCGTGGTCTCCAAACCTACCAGCATGCTCGGCGTAGAAGCCGGCAGATGTGGCGGTAACAGTAGCCGCTAATAAACCCAGAAACGGGTTGTCTGTCATTTTGTAGATAAGGGAGAAGAGCAGTAGTAAAGTGATAATGCTAAACAACACTGACGGCATACGTATACCTAGCTCATTGAGGCCCAAAATATGCAGAGAGCCAACCTGAAACCATGTGAGTAAAGGAGGCTTTAGTTCGTATGTTTCTGGAGCAAAGTTGAACGTACGTACCAGCCAATTGTTGGTTTGGTACATTTCTATTGCATTTACAGCGTTTCGTGATTCATCCCATATTCGCATAGGTAGCAGATCTACCTTAAGCCATAGGGGTACAGTTAGGATAAAAAGTCCCAGTATAGAAAGGAATAAGTATAGAAGCTTTCTGGTGTTCACTGCTTTTTTAGTTGAGAAATTATTTCAAAAATAAGTACTTTATGTTGCCAATGCCTCTCATTCTTCAGCGTCTTTTTGGTGCAACACCGTTAGCTTGGTGTATTTATATGAGCTGTCCAGCACTTCCACCCCGTAATCTATAATAAGACTATCGTACACCATTTTATGATGGCTTAGTATCGTGTCTCCTATAGCTAGTTCGGGGAACGAGGTTCGTACCATATCTAACCCCGTATCTTTTTTTAATAATTTGAGGTAAAAGCGGTATGCTTCATGGGCATTGTATGGCCTCAATAGTATTTTGGTGTTTGAGCTAACATTCTTCAGGTGATCGGGCTCTGTAAGAAAGTGTGAAATACCATAACTTTCCCACTCATTCCATTTTTCGGCAGGGTGAAATGCATATTCGTAGGCTGTCTTATATGTGCTTAAGCCTATGAGTAATACGGGTAAAAGCGCAACAGTACCCACTATTTTATACTCTTGTAACAAGTGAAAAACGCTTATAGCTATTAGTCCGGCAAAGATTGGAATTACGGGTGCTATATACCAATAGTGCTTGGTGCCGGCAGACAGAATGAGTAGGAGGGTAAATCCATTTACAAACCAGAAAGACCACTCCTTGGTAAATTGGAGTTTTACCAATGGAATTAAGACGGTAAAAGGAACAAGCACAGACCACAAAACAAACTTTTCTGTGTACATGAGTTCAAAGTAGAACCTAAAGCTGATGTATCTAAAATCATGGGTTTCTGAGGTATTTATGAACCGTGGTAGCAGTTCGCCGTGCCATACGGTATATAGGTAGTCCGGTTGAAAATAGGTTCTACCCAGATAGTAAAAAGCAATAATCAGTAGCGAACCAAACGTAGCATAGTAGAGGTGTTTATCTGTAAACAAGCCAGTAAGATGATTAAAAAACCACAAGTACAAAACAGAGCCTGGCAATATCATGAGGATAGCAACGCTTTTGCACAAAACACCCAAGGCGATCGCTGCTCCCATGCGGTATATGTAGTTACTTTTTGGGTTGTGTGAGTAGCTATATAGGCAATAAAGAAATACCAATATCAAGAGGATTAGTAGTGCTTCATGGTCTCCAAATCTGCCTGCGTGATCTCCATAGAAACCTGCAGAGGTTACGGTAATGAGTGCAGCAAGTAGGCCCGGCCACTTCTTGTCTGTTATTTTGAAAACAAGAAGAAACAGTACAAACAAAGAAAGAATAGAAAAAACGACCGATGGTAGACGAATAGATAATTCACTAACCCCAAGTGCTTTTATAGATAAAACCTGAAACCAGATAAGGAGAGGTGGCTTACAATCAAAAGTGTCGGGTTGGTAGTCGTACGTTCTCACAAGCCAGTTGTGTGTTTCAGACATCTCTAGGGCATTCACAGCATTTTGAGCTTCGTCAAACAAGCGTATAGGCAAACTATCTACTTTGAGCCAAAGGGGGATGGATAACACCACCAAAAACGCCCCAACGAGCAACCACTCAGCAAGTACTTTGAATCTGCCAGAGGTCATATACTGGACTCAAATAACAAGTCGCTTTTGGTTTTTCCTTCCTTCAAGGCAAAGTACATTTTGCGGGCATCCACGGCAAATAGACTCGTGTTATATTCTAGCACGAGTTTTTCAAAAAGAACCTGTGCTTTTTCCTTATCGTCTAGTATGAATAGTGTGATATATGCAGAGCGATACAAAGCATTATCTGCAAGGATATCTTCACTATATTTTTCATATATAGTGGTGTACAATTTATTGGCAGCTTCATAGTTTCCTTGCTTTTCTTGTACACGTGCTTTCAGATAAAATATTTCATCCTTAAGGGTATGATCAGGATATGTGAAGGGCAACATGGTGAGGATCTCGGTACACTTTTCTATCTTATTTTGGAATAGATAAAATTCTGCAGCGGCGTATTTTTTCATGGCCTCTTCCGTGGTATCAAGTCCGGTGTTGTCTTGTATCAGAAGACTTAGTTCTATGGCATTATTGCTGATTAGCTGGGTTGTGGCAGTTTTTAAAATATCCAACTGGCCTTTTGCCCAATCAAAGTCGCCCGTGTAGTAGCTTAGTTTAGCGTTTTTAAATTTTGCTTCTTGTCCAAGAGCATCTTCTTTGAACTGTTTGTCTACTTGACCATACATTAGCTTAGCGTCCCATATATTATTTGTAATAAGGTAAGCGTCACCAAGTAACAGCTTGCTTTCGGCTACAAAACTCGCTCGCAGCCTTGGTGTTTGAATAATCTCCTCTAAAAGACGAATACCTGCATGAACATTATTGGTATAAAAAATGTGCAACTCGGCTAGTCTAAATTGACTCTTAGCTGTAGTATGGGTTATTCCCTTTGAGTCTAAATAGGTCTGAATCTTACCAATAAGCGAGGCCACTTCAAGCGTATCTGGAACCAGAGAACCCGTTGTTTTTAAATACAAAGCATTGATCAGTCCGTTTTTTCCAGCGTCATAAGTAGGAGCACTTTCGCCCAGGTTTATGACGTAGGAGTATGCATCTATAGCAACAGCGTATGCTTTATTTTTCACACACAAGTTTGCGAGTTGCAGCACACGAGTACCCTGGTTATTGTTTCTTTTATCTAAAGAAGTAGTTTGCCTTAGGGCAGCGGTATATTTTTTCTGTTGTAGAAAAACCTCTAGAAGCAATTCGTCATATACCTGATTGCTTGGGTTTTTCTGAGCGTACTGTAGCGCCTTACTTTTTAAGTACGTCGCGTCTTCCTTTTTATCAAATACTATATCGAGCATTTTGGTAGCGTAATCAAATATGCCAGCATCTAGTAGTAGAGCTTCAAGTGTAATGTCAGTAAGTTTTTTTGTATTGTTGGTTGATCTATATGCTTGACTGAGCTCTCTATAGAAAACAAGAATACCTAGTTGTCTTGCTCCCTTTTCTAGGGCTTTTATGCTTTCATTGGTTAGCCCCCTTCTGTTGTAGCTCTGTGCAAGAAAAACCACATTCCCTCGGTTGTTTGTATATGAGCGGGTTAATTTTTCAAAGTACTTTTCTGCGTCTTCTTTTTTGTCAAATTGCAAATAAATATAGCCTAGATCTACCTGGAAGTTGAGCTGTCCTGAGTTTCTGCTTATTTGTCTATTTACAAGTTTGGTTGCATCTTTTTCTCTTTTTAAAACAAGAAGAGTATTGAGGTAATTCTCGTAAATATAGACTGACTTAGGGTTTTTTTTATAGAGCTTTTTATATACGTATTCTGCTTTTTCATATTCTTCGTTGTCAAAAAACTGAGCGGCAAGTTTTTCATCGACACTCTGGGAAAACGCCAAGACAGAAAAGCATAGTGCGATATAGAATACGGCAAATCTCATTTACAAAGTGACCCTGCGAAGGTAACGAAGATATGTGGCTTGTATTTTAAAATACGGCTCTAAATAGATTGAAAAAAGGAAATTACAGGGTAAATTAAGCAAGAACGCAATCTAGGAATAAATAAATTAGGTAGGAAGACGGATTTAGACCTACTTTTGTTTGGCAAATAACAAATCTATTATTTGCACATGTCTCAATCCAAATTTTCTAAAATTGCTTACCATGGTTTAACGTTCGACGATGTCTTAGTGTTGCCTCAATATTCCGAGGTATTGCCTCGCGACACAAGCACGAAAACTAGGCTTACTAGAAACCTTACGATCAATATACCGATAATAAGCGCTGCAATGGATACGGTGACAGAAGCCAGGCTTGCAATTGCTATAGCCCGAGAAGGGGGTATTGGTATAGTTCACAAGAATATGAGCATTGCTCAACAAGCAGCTGAAATTAAAAAAGTGAAACGCTCAGAGAGTGGAATGATCAAAGATCCGATTACATTGAAAAAGACAAACACGCTTGGTGATGCCCTAAATGTAATGAAAGAGAATAGAATTGGCGGCATTCCTATTATCAATGACACCAACCAATTGATTGGTATTATTACCAATAGAGATTTGCGTTTTCAGGTAGATCTAAGCACCAAAATAGAGAAGGTGATGACTACAAATGACCTAATCACAGCGGTAAAAGGTACAGATTTGAAGGAAGCAGAATTTACGCTACAGAAGTATAAGATAGAAAAACTACCTGTAGTAGATGCCGAAAATAAATTACTTGGTCTTATTACATTCAAGGATATTCAAAAGGTGAAAAATCATCCAAACGCTTGCAAAGACGAGTTTGGTAGATTAATGGTAGGAGCAGCTGTTGGAGTCACTGCAGATACGCTAGAGCGGGTTACGGCACTTGTAGAACAAGATGTAGATGTAATAGCTATAGACACAGCCCATGGTCATTCTAAAGGAGTGGTTGATGAGCTTAAAAAAGTAAAAACGAAATTTCCAAAGCTGCAAGTAATTGTAGGTAATGTAGCAACAGGAGCTGCAGCCAAGTATCTAGCAGACAATGGAGCAGATGCCGTAAAGGTGGGTGTAGGGCCTGGGTCTATATGTACCACGCGTATAATAGCAGGTATTGGTGTGCCTCAGCTGAATGCAGTAATGGAATGTGCAGAAGCCTTAAAAGGAACAGGAGTTCCTGTAATTGCGGATGGAGGTATACGGTATAGCGGAGACCTAGTAAAAGCAGTTGTGGCTGGAGCAGACGCTATTATGGCAGGTAGTTTATTTGCCGGAACCGAAGAGGCTCCAGGAGACGTATCTTTTTATGAAGGAAGAAAAGTAAAGAGTTATCGGGGAATGGGAAGCATTGAAGCTATGAAAAAAGGGTCAAAAGACAGGTATTTTCAAGATGCAGAAGCTGATTTAGGGAAACTGGTTCCAGAGGGTATTGTTGGTACAGTGGCATATAAAGGGAGACTATCTGAAGTAGTTTACCAATACATCGGCGGACTTAGAGCAGGAATGGGATACACGGGTTCTGCCACCATTGCTGAACTCAAAGAAGCTCAGTTTACACACATTACGGGGTCAGGCATAAGAGAGAGTCACCCACACGATGTCACCATTACCAAAGAAGCTCCAAATTACAGTAGATAATACGTTTTTTAATCGGCCCCCTCTATTAGGGCGAGTAAACCCTTTGTGTGCGAGATTTCTACTAGGCCATTACCTGTAGCCTCGTTGCTTGTTCCGCTTCGTTTTCCGAAGCACAAGGCTTCGTTTTCTAAGTTGTATTTCAAGTTTTTGGTAGTAATGCCAGAACAGGTGTGTATGGGTACCAAAGATAACGCCTGTCCCTTTTCATACCGTTTGCTATAGTTTTTTGGTAGTATAAACGAACGTGAATAATCATCGATTAACACTACTTTTATTTTAGAATATTTGGCAAGCGTTGCAAAATTATTGATGGTATGATCCAAGCGTTTTCCAGACGCCCAAATTACGTTTATATCGGTGTATCCTTTTTCTATAAGGTGGTTGATTGCTTTTTCAAGGTCCGTAGTTTCTTGATCTTTGAGATGGATGTATTGCGTGTGCAAGTTATGCTCAACACCCTTTAAACTATCGAAGTCTCCTATAACCACGTCTGGAGTTATTTGCAGGTTCTTTATGCGGTTATACGCCCCATCACATACTACTATATAAGGACACCATTCCATGAGTGAAGTTAGTATTTCGTAGGCGCACATTTCACCGTTGGCTATTACCAATGCCGGCTCTTGGCCATCTTTTACAAAATGATGTGAAGACATTTCAGTGCAATTTCTTGTAGCAAACTTAATATAATCAATCGTTTGAGGCTTTATTTGTACTATGCAAAGACTATACTATCTGTTACTAGTTGGTGTTGTGTTTCTCTCTGCTTGTCGTAAAGAGAAGTTTAGTTCAGAGAGTAATTGGGTCGCTCCGTTGCTTCAAACAAAGCTAGATTTAGGAGACATATTGCCAGACAGCATTACACAAGAAGGGCCAAATGGAGAACTTACTGTCGTTTTTGAAGAAGAATATGGCGTAAGCAATCTGGAAGATATTTTAGAAATTCCTGATCGTGTAGAGGAAATAGAAGTTTCGCTTACGAGTCTCGTACTCGATGATCGATCATTTACCGATACGCTTACGCTGTTAGAAATCTATCCAGCAAGTGTCTTGCTCAATGGGCAAACTACAGAGTTGGGGGCTCAAGACATTACCTCAAATGAGGGAACGGTACTCGATGTGACTGAACAGTTTTTTACAACGGCAACCTTCAAAGAAGGGTATATCGATATTTCAATTAGTAACGATCTACCCGTCGAGGCAGAAGTTTTGGAATTTGAATTAAGAAACGACGATGATAAGGAAGCGATAGTTTCGGGTGTATTCACGAACCTAGCGCCAGGTACCACGGTGCAAGAGACATACGATTTGGCGGGACTTACTGTAGATGGAGTTCTGGAGCTTATCGTAAAAAGAGTAAAAACAAAAGCAAGCAACGGTGAAGTGCTCATTGATGTGACTAATGGCATACGTACAACTATAACAGTCCGGGGGTTAAAACCACTTGTGGCTACGGCTATATTTCCCGCACAAAATCTAGTAGAGCAAGCAGAGGAGACCAAGTACGACTTTGGTGGAGCTGAACTGACTCAAGTGTATGTTAAGTCTGGGGACATATTGATGAAAGTGGAGTCGTCAATTGACGAAGCAATTATTTTAGATTATAAAATTCCGAATAGTTTTAAAACGGGCGAATCAGGAATTATAGAGCAAAATTGGGTAATTCCTCCAGCGCCTGAGGGAGAAGTGGTCTATGTAGAAGAAAGATTTCCTATTGACGGATTCGTAATATACTTATGGGGGGAAAGTCAGTCCAAGCAACCCAATTATAATCTCATATACAATGAATTAATTGCTAGAATAGACTATTCTGGACTAGAAAGAACCCTATCTCTAGAGGACAAAATAAAGATTGAGTTTGGACTGGTCAATGTAATGGCATCCTTGGTAATAGGAGACCCAGGACGGCATGATCTATCTGCAACAGATACATTAAGCCTAGACGCCCTATCAAAGCTTGAGGGAAATATTAACCTAGAGGATGCGCGAGTAGACTTGAACTTTTACAATAGTTTTGGTATAGAAAGCCTGGTTGATGTTCAGGAGATTCGGGGTCTAAATTCTACAAGTAACAAAGTCGTGAATTTAGTGTCTGGTAATTTATTGAAAGATGTGTTCTTAGAGAGAGCGACAAACCCACCTTTAACGGCTTTTCAAAAAGAAATTGTGTTGGATAATACCAGTTCAAACTTGAAGTTGTTCTTACAAAATTTGCCGCACAAGGTTATACCCAGCGTAACGGCAAAAATAAATCCCAATGGTACGCTTAATCAAAGTGACTTTGCCTTTGATATGAGCGAGTTAACACTTAATTTCAAACTTACAGTACCAATGCACTTTGGTCTGGATAGTTTGAACCTTCGTTTGAGGGAAAACATTGCGCTCGATAAGGAGCAGTTAGACAATATCAAAGAAGGAAAGCTAATTTTAACCATAGAAAACGACTTTCCCATAGAGGCAGGACTATCACTAGACTTTGTAGACGAACAAGGAAGAATAGTGCTCACAAAAACCATTAACGGAGAAAATAAGATGGCAGCTGCAGAAGTAGATGCCACTACAGGAAAAACGGTAGCTCCGGCAGAGAGTGAGGTGATAATTGCTTTAAACAGAAATGAGATGGATTTATTTAAAGTGTCTGACGGCATTGATTTCAATGTGTTCTTCAACACCAAAGAGGCTAAGCGTTACAAAATGTATAGCGACTATGAAATAGACATAAAACTTGGAACAAATTTTACCTATGAAAATCAGCTTTAAGTTATTTGCACTGTTAATAACCTGCTCTGCCTATGGTCAGCAGGCAGACAATTTTGCCTTTTTAGGAAACAGCTTTGACAAAAATTGGCAGCCTAGTAGTATAAAAATTACAACAGATATAAGCGTCTCTTCCAATGCAATCAATACAAAAATGTTTACCGATGTTTTAGTTAGAACGGAATTTACACCTGAAGCAAAACAAAAATTTGAAGATGGACAGCAGCAGAGGGTAAATCTCTATGCCTTTGCTAAGGCAGAGGCAGAATATAAGGTGAATAAAACATGGGGCGTATACGCAAACACATTCACCATGAATGGATATGCGGGAGAGAAACAGCTAACAGAGCTTCTCTTTTTTGGCAACGCTCCTTTTATTGATGAGCAAATAGAAAGCAAGAGTCTTCACTTTTTGAGCTATGCGGGGAGTGGGTTTGGCGCAACATATAAGCTAAACAACACAGATAAGCTGCAAGCTAAGCTACTCTTTGGTCTCAATGCTCTTACACGCTACACTTCGTTATCAACTGGCGCGATATCGCTTTATACAGCTCCTATGGGAGAATACATAGACGCATCGGTAGCTCAGTTTGCTGTTTCTGAGCAGACAAATGGAGCTATAAAGGGAGTGGGCCTAAATGTAGGCATAGACTTGTCTTACACCATCAACAAAAAAAACAGTGTAAGAATAGCCCTTCGGGATGTTAATTTAACCCGAATGTTGGATTACACCGGTTTAGAGCTAGACACTTCTCTTCGCTTTACAGGGATAGGGTATGACTTCATACGAGATACCACTACATTGCAGCAATATGTGGATTCTAACTATTCCCCGATACTAGAAAACGCAAGAAAAAAGATAAAATGGGCTACTCTGCCCAGCAGAATAAATTTGACATGGAGTCATAAATTGAATAATAAAAGCACATTGGTTACATCCCTACAATCTATCGATCTAGGAAAGTATGGTATCACAGGAACTGTAGGGTTTGGCCATGCGTTTAGTGATAGGTTTAAACTGTGCTCCAGCTTAGGATACGGAAATTATTCGGGCATACTCTGGCGAGAAGCAGCAGAGTATAGATTTGAAAAGTTGAACGTATGTGCGAGTGTACAAGGGCTACATGCTGTTTTTTTTCCCAAAACAGCTACAAACTATGGAGTGTTCTTAGGTGTCACAACACACTTCTGAAAGTACCCGGTAAGTTGCTCGCCAAATTTTAACAATTCTTGTATCTCTGAGATACTCATAACGCGGAAATACCTAAACACAAGAATAGCACTATCGGTACTTTCTATGTGGTATTTGTCATTCTCTTTGATAAACTGACGAAGCTCAGGGGTGAAGAAATTTTTGATGGCCGTTTTGTCCCTTCCTTTCACTGAAAATTTAGTATCAAAATCTTCTGCTAAGTCTATATCTTCTTTTACTGCATAGTCTAGAAGTCGGTTAAATAAACGTTCCTTATCCAATTCAAAATCAGGAATAGGCGTATTGAAATCAATGAGCAGCATTGTCATATTATGCACTTCAGCAGCCATAAGTGCTCCCTCATCAAAAGTGATATCAACCAGTTCCCATTTCGCATTACACGGTAGCGTACCCTCCATTCTGTTTTTGAGGTACTCAATTGGCCGGGTTTCAAAAAAAGTATTGGTGGTGAGGTAGTCTATATTCCAGTCTAGTTTTGGTTCAAAGGTCCATCCATTGCCAAAAGAAAACTCTTTGAGTTCGTGTTGTCTTTTAGATAACGGTTTGGCGGCAGATTGCGGAAGTGCGTGAATGCCATAAGGATGTTCACTTGTAGTAAGATGCTCATCAAGGCCAATTATTTCAAAGCTTCCTCCATAATCTGTCCGGTAGTCTTTTCCCCAATTATTTACAAATTCTAGCATACTGAAATCGACAAGACGTGTTCTCGAAAAATCAAAAACAAGTTGGTTGTTTGGTGGCACCTTAGCCAATGTTTTTCGCAGCTTTAATATGCTGCTAAAATTTGCAACACCCTTCACTTTCAGGTGGTAGTGATCATCTATCTCAGATAGTCTAAAGTAGGGTTTTGCTACATACTTGAAAAATAAATTAGCAGGAAGGTGTGAACGTACTAGGTGTATTACAACGGTAAAAAGTATACCGATTAGTATGCCCTTATTGAGATCTGTAAGTAGAGTGGCTACAAGAGTGACAACCAATATGAGAAATTGCTCGTACCCTTTTAACGAAGCATCTTTGAATACTTTAGGTGAGGCCAGTTTATAGCCAGTAAACACAAGTATAGCCATAAGGGCAGCCTTTGGCACCATCTTAATATACTCAGAAAGTAAAGACATAAATAGCAAGATAAGCACGCCATGCACTAAGTTTGAAAGTCGTGTTTTTGCACCATGATTTATGTTCACAGAGCTCCGAGCTATAACGGCTATAACGGGTAATCCGCCGATGAACCCAGATAGAATGGTGCTTAGGCCCATAGCAGCCACATCTCTGTTAAGGTTAGTTTTTCGTTTAAGCGGGTCAATTTTGTCAATTGCCTTCGCAGAACCTAAGGTTTCAATGGTAGACACTAAGAAAACAGAAAGTACTACCAACCAGAAGCCTAAGCTGTCTATTTTGTCAAAGTCGGGAAAAACCAGGAGGTCGTTGACAATATCTCTTGGGAGTTCAAAATTAATAAGGTCTTTGGCTGAATCTAATGTGTGCTCTTTGCCAAATAAGGTAATATGGCCATCGAGTAAACGTTCGAATAACATATAAAGCGGCACAGCGAAAAGCAAAAGCCAGATGGGAGCGGGGACGTATTTAATAAATTTATTGGTAACATGAGGGTGCACCGCTAGTATGATTAAGCTATTAAAGAAAATTATGGCGATCAAGGGGTTCATATTGGCCAAACTAGACGGAACAGCCAATAGCTTGTCGAAATCATTCATAGCGCCAATCTGTACACCTAGACCCGGATGTATCTGACCAGCAAGAATGATTACACCAATAGCGGCCATCATACCTTGTACTACACTAGACGGAATAAAATCTGCTAATCCACCCAGTTTGAAAAGTCCAAAAAGAGCCTGCAAAATGCCTGCGCATACAAAAGCGGCAAGCATATATTCCCAGCTGCCTAAGGCAATCATGCCGGTCACGACTATACCAATGAGTGCAGGGGACGGACCGTTTATAGAAACGTTTCCGCTACGAACGAAAGTGGTAAAAACCCCACCTATAACAGCAGCAAATATGCCCGCTAAAAGTGCTTGAGATGGCAGGCCCATAGCCAGTGCCACACCGATAGATAGAGGCAAAGCTACTAGCGAAACACTAAAACCGGCTAAGGTGTCTTTACGCCAGTGTTGCTTGATGTCTTGAAATACAGTTTTGATATTTGCTTTGCTTTTGATTGAAGCAGGCTAATATAAGAGGATTTTTGAAAACGGAAACAATAAAAAAACAGGCAATCTTCTATGCATACAACGGGAATGTAGTCATAAGCGTATTTACCTCTGATTTTACAGCAGATAGGTTGGACTCGTCTTCTGGATTCATCAAAACCCTATCGATTAAGTTAGCAACCGTTTCCATGTCCTTGACCTTCATTCCACGCGTTGTAATAGCGGGGGTGCCAATTCGAATACCCGAGGTTACAAATGGTGAGCGCGTTTCAAAAGGCACAGCATTTTTATTGATAGTGATATCTGCTTTGACCAATGCGTTTTCAGCTAATTTACCTGTTAGATTGGCATCTTTTGGCCTTAGGTCAATTAACATCATGTGGTTATCTGTTCCGCCAGATATAATCTTGTACCCACGTGCTACCATTGCAGCTGCGAGAGCGCTGGCATTGGCTATTACCTGCTTACAATATTCTTTATAATTGGGGTCTAATGCTTCTTTGTAAGCTACAGCCTTAGCAGCAATTACATGCTCTAGTGGTCCACCTTGAGTACCTGGGAAAACAGCTCCATCTAAAATAGCGCTCATTTTCTTGATAGCTCCTTTTGGTGTTTTGAGTCCCCATGGGTTGTCAAAATTTTCTCCCATCATTATCATTCCACCACGTGGTCCACGAAGTGTTTTGTGGGTAGTTGTAGTTACAATATGGCAATGTGGTAATGGATTGTTGAGTAAACCGGCAGCTATAAGACCACTGGGGTGCGATATATCTGCTAGCAAAAGTGCCCCAACACTATCTGCTATTGCTCTGAAACGACTGTAATCCCAATCGCGAGAATAAGAGGATGCTCCACAAATAATAAGCTTAGGTTTAACTTCTAGTGCTTTTGCTTCTACTTTGTCCATATCAATAAGACCCGTTTCCTCTTCTACTCCGTAAAAAGCGGGAGTGTATAGTTTTCCTGAGAAATTTACGGTTGATCCATGCGTAAGGTGTCCGCCGTGGGACAAGTCAAAACCAAGAATTTGGTCGCCAGCGTTCAATACACCTAGCATCACGGCAGCATTGGCTTGTGCACCACTATGCGGCTGTACATTTACCCAAGCAGCACCAAAAAGTTCCTTTGCTCTGTCAATTGCAAGTTGCTCTACTTGGTCTACTATTTCACAACCACCGTAATAGCGTTTACCCGGTAATCCTTCTGCGTACT